>JAFAFP010000018.1 GCA_023423415.1 Pseudomonadota bacterium
ATGATGGGCTGACCACCATCCTCCTCGAACAATTCGGCGAGCTTCTCGGTCATCGCGCCGCCCAGTTCCTCGGCATCGACGATCGTCACCGCACGCCGGTAATAACGGGTCACATCGTGCCCGATACCAATGGCAATCAGTTCGATCGGCGAGCGCGTTTCGATTTCCTCGATGATCCAGCGCAGATGCCGTTCGAGATAATTGCCGGAATTGACCGACAAGGTGGAATCGTCGACCGGCGCACCATCCGAAATCATCATCAGGATCCGGCGCTGCTCGGGGCGAGCAAGCAGGCGGCGATACGCCCAGTTCAGCGCTTCGCCATCGATATTTTCCTTCAGCAAGCCTTCGCGCATCATCAGACCGAGATTCTTGCGCGCGCGCCGCCACGGCGCATCGGCCTCTTTGTAGATAATGTGGCGCAGATCGTTCAGCCGGCCGGGGTTTGGCGGTTTGCCCGCAGCAAGCCAGGCTTCGCGCGATTGCCCACCCTTCCAGGCGCGCGTGGTGAAGCCGAGAATTTCGACTTTCACACCGCAACGCTCCAGCGTGCGCGCCAGAATATCGGCGCAAGTCGCGGCGACCGTGATCGGGCGACCTCGCATCGAACCGGAATTGTCGAGCAGCAGAGTCACGACGGTGTCGCGGAAATTCGTGTCCTTCTCGCGCTTGAACGACAGCGGATGCATCGGATCGACGATGATGCGCGACAGCCGCGCCGGATCGAGCATGCCTTCTTCCAGATCGAACTCCCAGGCGCGGTTCTGCTGCGCCATCAAGCGGCGCTGCAGACGGTTGGCCAGACGCGCGACCACCCCCTGAAGGTGCGACAATTGCTTGTCCAGATAGCTGCGCAGACGGTCGAGTTCTTCCGGCTCGCAGAGATCTTCGGCCGAGATTTCCTCATCGAATCTGTTGACGAAGGCCTTGTATTCCGGACCGCGATATTCGTTGTGACCCGAGCGCGGGCGCCATGGCTCGGACGGTGTCTCGGAGTCGCCCATGTCGGCGTCGTCGTTCATATCCGAGCTTGGCGCGTCGGCTGCTTCCGCCGTCGCATCCTCCGCATCGTCAGAGGAGGCCTCGGCCTCCTCGACCGACATGCGCTGCATGTCTTCGGATTCAGACGATTCGCCCTGCTCGCCGTCCTCGTTCTGGCGGCGATCGTCCTCGCTTTGCTCGGAGTCCTCGTCCTCTTCTTCGGAATCGCGATTGCGGTCTTCGCCCATGTCGAGCGAGTCGAGCAGATCATGCACCGCATCGCCGAAGCGCGCCTGGTCCTCCATCAGGAATTCCAGCCGATCAAGACCACGCCCCGCCTTGTCCTCAATGATCGGACGCCACAGATCGACGAGTTTTTTGGCAGCCGGCGGCGGCGCCTCTCCTGTCAGCCGCTCGCGCACGATCATGGCGACGGCTTCCTCAATTGGCGCATCGGCCCGGTCAGTGATGTCATCGAACTTGCCGCGATGAAACTTGTCGTTGAGCATCGCCGTCAGATTCTTGGCGATGCCCTCCATCCGCCGCGAGCCGATCGCTTCGACCCGCGCCTGCTCGACCGCGTCGAAAATCGCCCGTGCCTGCTGTCCGCCAGGAATGAGTTTCCGATGAACGCCCGGATCGTGACAGGCAAGCTTCAGCGCAATCGAGTCTGCATGGCCGCGCACAATCGCCGCTTCGCTGCGCGTCAGCTTGCGGGCTGGCTCCGGAAGCCGGGCTTTGTTACCCAAAAGTCCCGGACGCTCGGCCGCGAAAGCAACCTCGATATCGGGTTTCTTTGCGATGGCGCGCAAACAACCGGTCACCGCCCGCTTGAACGGCTCGGCGGGGGATTCTTTGGAAGACGGCTTCGGTTTGTAGTTCGACGACATCGGGGTTCTTCTCCCTCGCCCTGTTCTTACGGGAGAGGGTCGGGTTGAGGGGCATTGGAAAACGCGGCGCGAAGCCCCTCAACCGCTCGCTTCGCTCGCGCCCTCTCCCCGCAAGCGGGGGAGAGGTTAGATTACGTCAACGCTACGTTCAGCGACGATTCCGGCAATTCCTGCCCGAAGCTGCGCTGATAGAATTCAGCAACGATCGGCCGCTCGAGTTCGTCGCACTTGTTCACGAAGGTGACGCGGAACGCGAAGCCGATATCGCCAAAGATGTCCGCATTCTCCGCCCAGGTGATAACAGTACGCGGGCTCATCACGGTCGAGAGATCGCCATTCATGAAGGCATTGCGCGTCAGGTCGGCGATGCGCACCATCTTGCTGACGATGTCGCGGCCTTCCTCGTTGCGGTAATGCTTGGCCTTGGCCAGCACGATTTCGACTTCCTTGTCGTGCGGCAGATAGTTGAGCGTGGTCACGATCGACCAGCGGTCCATCTGGCCCTGGTTGATCTGCTGGGTGCCATGATAGAGGCCAGTCGTGTCGCCAAGACCGACCGTGTTGGCGGTCGCGAACAGCCGGAACGCCGGATGCGGACGGATCACCTTGTTCTGATCGAGCAGCGTCAAGCGCCCCGCCTGCTCCAGCACGCGCTGGATCACGAACATCACGTCCGGGCGGCCGGCATCATATTCGTCGAAACACATGGCGATGTTGTTCTGAAGCGCCCACGGCAGGATGCCGTCGCGGAATTCCGTGACCTGCAATCCGTCGCGAATGACGATCGCGTCCTTACCAACGAGATCGACCCGGCTGATGTGGCTGTCGAGATTGACGCGGACGCAGGGCCAGTTGAGCCGCGCCGCGACCTGCTCGATATGGGTCGATTTACCGGTGCCGTGATAGCCGGTGACCATTACACGGCGGTTGCGGGCAAAGCCGGCGAGGATGGCGAGCGTCGTCGGCCGATCGAACAGATAGTCCGGGTCGAGGTCCGGGACATGCGGATCGGGTTCGGAATAGGCCGGCACTTCCAGGTCTGAATCGATGCCGAAGACCTGTCGCACCGACACCTTCATGTCCGGCAGGCCGCCGACCCCCTGGGCGATCTCTTCACTTGCAGTAGCCATTGTCTCTCCGTGGCGCCGGCCAAAACCGGACGCGCATAACGCTTTCAGGTTGGCAAATCGGTTGTCGCAACCAACCTAGCAGAAAGGCGAAGCCGGACGAAACCCGCTTCGCCCTCGGGCGCGCCAACGCCGACTAATAAGATAGGGATTTCAATGACTTCACAAAAGGCCGGGCTGCCTTGTCCTGTCGGCAAAGCAGCAAAAACCCGCTCTTTCAGCAAAAACCGACCGATTTGAGATAATTGTAGGCTTGAATGATCTCGATCAGCCGGTCTTCGGTCGAGCGGTCGCCGCCGTTGCTGTCCGGGTGATGGCGCTTCACCAAATCATGGAATTTGGCCTTGATCTCGCCCTTCGGCGCACTGACTTCCAATCCAAGCGTATTGAATGCCTTGCGCTCAGCGTTGCGGATGGTCCGTCCCTCAGAGGCGCTGGAGGAGTTCTTGGAGCGGCCCTCGCCCCCCAGCTCGCGGTACATCGCAAATGGATCGATTCCGTTTTCTGCATAGAAACGGCCCGGATCGTCCTGCTTGTTGCCGGTTCCCATCTTCCAGGTGGGGCGATGACCGGTCAGTGCATCCTTCTGGTATTTGCGCACATCATCGTCGTTCATGCCCTGGAAGAAATTGTACGACTGATTGTACTCGCGAACATGGTCGAGGCAGTAGTGCCAGTAATCCTTCTCGCGACCGCGCCCTTTCGGCGCGCGATGCGTTCCTTCCTTTTTGCAGCCTGCCCATTCGCACGCCTGCTCAGCCTTGCGCGGACGGCGGTCCTCGCCGGACTTGACCCGGATGCGGTCAAAGAATGGTGAATCGAGCTTCATTGTGTGAGTATGCTGAGTTTAAGCGCTAACGTTCAAGACTTGACATTTCGGGGGGCAATCCAGTTTGACGGGATCGACGCGCCGGATGTTCATTTGCCACGCCGTAGAACCGCCGAACGATTCAGAGTCAAGCAGCATGCAAACCAAAGATGTCATCATGAAGAAACTAACGGAAGCTTTCGCACCCGAAAGCCTCCGCGTGGAAGACGAATCGCACCTGCATGCTGGACATGCCGGGCATCGGCCCGGCGGAGAAACGCACTACCGCGTGTATATCGTATCGGAAGCGTTCCGAGGCAAGACTCGCGTCGAGCGGCACCGCGCAATTAACGCAACGCTGTCCGCGGAACTCGCGGGCAACGTCCACGCGCTTGCGATCCATGCTGCCGTCCCTGGCGAAGGGCAATGATGCAGACCGAAAGCGACTGCTCGCCTGAGTCCCGCTTTGACACGCTCAATCTCAGGCGCTCTCCCTGGACGTCATCGCGGACTTGGGGCCAATGACATCGGCCATGATCTTGGCCATTGCGATTGCTGATTTGGATTCCAATCCTTCGCGGATATAGATTCCAGCTTCGTAGCTCGGCAGCGCTGGCAGATAGCGCTCGCGCGCGACCTTCAAATCATCTGGAACAATCCGTTCGGGCAGGACGAAGTATCCCATTTTGGAACGGAGCGCCGCAAGCTGACCGGCAAAGTCGGAGGCGACGAACACGATGACATATTGCAGTCCTGCCGTCTCAAGCGCTTCGATTGCCGCCTGATCGGAGATACCGTGTGGCCAACTGAGAAGCGGAATCGGAGCCCCGGGACTGAGCAGGAAATCGCGCGCACAGGACCAGCACAATTGCTCCGGCCAGCGATAGACCAGCTCTGCAGCGGGTTTTGCCGGCGAGACCAGGAAAGCGAGATCGAGATAGCCACTCGCAAGGCCGCGGGCGAGGTCGGACGACGGTTCGCACGAAAACTGAATGCGGTCCCCGTCGAAGCCTGCTTGGCATGCTTCGATGACGTTCGACAAGACGCTCGCGGCAAAGACGTTTGGAATGCCGATCCGCAGCGATCGGGAAACCGAGCTGAGCCCAGCCAGCGAAAGGATCTGGTCATTCATCGCGAGAATCCGCCTCGCGTAACGACTGACGATTTCGCCCTTCTCCGTCAACGATATGCCGAAAGCCGATTTAACGAAAACCTCTCCACCGACCAGTTGTTGCAAGCGCTTGATTTGCGCGCTGATCGCCGGCTGAGTCAGATGGAATTGTTCGGCTGACCTCGTGAAACTGCCCGTCTCTTGAATGCTCACGAACGACCGCAGCAGTTCAATGGGTATGTTCAGGTTTTCATGCCGCCGCTGCATCGGATCTGTCCTTTGTTGGCCGCCCCTTCCCGCTTTTTTCAGGTGCTAGGCTTCTCAGACCGCGACGAAAATTCGTTCGTTCCCCACCCTCCTTGCTTACGGGCTCTTTGCCGGCTTCCACAATTGCGCAAACACTAACTGCTGCACGAGAACCGCACCAAGGCAATGCACCGGTTTCGTATCGTTGACCCTATGCGCATTGTAGATCTCAACTGGGATTGAGATTGAGCAGGCTGGCAATCAGACCAATGCCGGCAGCACGTCGTTGGCCGACAACGTGCTTTCTCAATCCAACATCAAGTATAAGAACAAACGACCACAAAGAGCTGATCGTCGTTTTCGTTGCTCCCGCTTCGCGTCGCATTTTTGAACCGCACCGATCATGCTCCACCGAGCATGTTTGGAATACGCAGCTCACCCTCACCTACTGGCGTAACGATACGCCCTGATCCGAATATTCAAAATAGACAATCAATAAAATCAATAGCGATTTTTCAGAAACAAACAGCTGTTTATGACTCATTCACGGCCGTTGGGACAGCGCCACGATCTGGACGGCCGACCGCTCCGGGAGGAGCTCTTGCAGCAACGCATCCCGTTCAATGACCCGGAACCATTTTGGTCAGCGGCGTAATTCGCAGCGACGTGATTCGATTTCGGTCTTTCAGCAAAACGCCGAAGCGAAATCCATAGAATGTAAATGTCTGCCCGACATCGGGGATGGAGCGCGCTTCATGAATAACAAGACCTGCAATTGTCGTCGCTCCCTCGTCAGGCAAATTCCAATCCATCGCCCGGTTGAGATCGCGGATCGGCACGCTGCCTTCCACATGCACCGAGCCATCCGGTTGCGGCCACAGACCCGGCAGATGAACGTCGTGCTCATCAGTAATGTCCCCGACAATCTCCTCGATAATATCCTCAAGCGTGACCAGTCCCATGACCTCGCCGTATTCATCAACGACGAGCGCAAAAGGTGTCTTGCGACGGCGGAAGGCTTTCAACTGTTCGATCAACGGCCTCACCGTCGGCACGAACCATGGCGGACGCGCAAGCGAGACGACGTCGATCTTCGATAACTGACCGCCAGCCTCCTGAACCGCGACCAGAAGATCACGCACATGCAGAATGCCAACGAAATTGTCGGGCCGGCGGCTCCATAACGGGATGCGAGTGACCGGCAAGCCCAGAATGGCCTTCACAACATCGTCTGGCGGGTCATCCACACAGACCGTGATCATTTCAGTGCGATGGATCATCACGTCGGAGACTTCGAGTTCACGAAGATCGAGGACACCACCGACCATATCTCGATCGTGCTTCTCCACCGTACCGTTGCGATGAAGCAGATCGACCGCACCACGCAATTCCTCATGCGCAGACAGGATCGGCAGTTCCTTTCCAATCCGCATACCAAAACGCGCAAGCAGAAAACGAACGAGTCTCTCTATCCCGATCAGCAGCGGCCCAAGAATGCGAACCACCCATCGCATCGGCCGCGCAACAAGCAGGGCAATGCGCTCGGGCGCATTGATGGCGATCGTTTTTGGCAGAACCTCGGTGAAAACCACGACGACGAAGATCATCACCACGGTTGCATAAACAACACCGATCTCACCGAACCAGGTCAGCATCAACCCTGTTGCAAGAGACGATGCCGCGATATTGACCGCATTATTTCCAAGGAGGATGCCGCCGATCAGCCGTTCCCGCGCCTCCAGCAACCGATTGACGATACCGGCACGCCGGTTGCCGGCTTTTTCCATGCGCAACATGCGCGCGCGCGAAAACGCGGTGAGTGCCGTCTCGCTCCCGGAGAAGAAGAACGACAACGCGAGACAGATCAGGATCGCGAGCAATACCAGCCAGTCTTGCACGTCCATCGATCAGCGCAATTGATCAGTCAGGAATTCGCGAACATCGGCGACATCGACGTCTGGAGCGATGAAGCTCTGGCCGATACCGCGCGCCAAAATGAAGGTAAGACGGCCCCGGCGCACTTTTTTGTCCTGGGCGATGAGGTCGAGCAGCAGCTCCGTACCGGGCCGCTCGCCCGGAATATCGGCGATACGGGTCGGCAGGCCGACGGCTGCAAGATGCCGCACGACACGATCCACGTCCGCCTGCGGGCAAAGACCACATCTGGCGGAAAAGGCGAAGGCGAGCACCATACCGATGGAGACGGCTTCTCCGTGATAGAGGCGGTCGGAAAAACCGGCTGCGGCTTCCAGAGCGTGACCGAATGTGTGACCAAGATTGAGCAAGGCGCGATCGCCGGTTTCGCGCTCGTCGCGCGCCACGATCTGCGCTTTCATCCGGCAACTCACCGCAATCGCATGTTCGCGCGCCGGGCCGCCAGCAAAGACATCGCGCCAATTATTTTCGAGCCAGGCAAAAAAATCCGCATCGCCGATCAAGCCGTATTTCGCGACCTCGGCATAGCCTGCCCGCATGATCCGGACCGGCAGCGTATCGAGCAGAGCAGTGTCGGCGACAACGAGAATCGGCTGATGAAATGCACCGATAAGATTTTTGCCGTGACGCGAGTTGATGCCGGTCTTTCCGCCGACCGAGGAGTCCACCTGCGCCAGCAACGTGGTGGGCACCTGCACGAAATCCAGTCCACGGCGAACGGCGGACGCGGCAAAACCAGCAAGATCCCCGATCACACCACCGCCGAGAGCAATGATCAGATCGTTGCGCTCGATCCGGGCAGCGATCAACTCCTCGCAAACACGTTCGAAAACCGGATAGCTCTTGGACGCTTCGCCGGCGGAAACGATTACACGGCTGGTTGTGATACCCGCATCGTTCAAGGAAGCTTCAGCCGCCTGCAGGTGATGCTGAGCAACGGTCTCGTCCGTCACGATCGCAGCACGCGCCCCCGGGCGCAACGCGGCAACACGTTGTCCCAAACCTGCAAGCAGATCGCGGCCAATGACAATGTCATAGGCGCGGCCTGCCAGCGCCACTTCAACGACAATCGGATCACCCGTGCGCAGCGACATCGTCATGTGTGAATCGTCCGCGCTTGGTACGGAATTCCGAACAGTCTCGACATGGCCTCAAGCGTCTCGTCCACAATCACCTCATGCGATACATCGCGCGATTCGACCGTTGCGTCGGCCAGCGCGTAAACGGGATATCGCTCATCGATCAGCCGCTGCAAGGTCGCCGCAGGATCCGCTGTTCGCAGCAAAGGCCGATCAGAGCGCCGTTTAATCCGTCGCATCAGCACATCAAAATCAGCCTTCAACCAAACGGAGACGCCCTTCTGGGCGATCAGTTCGCGCGTTTCCGGGTTCATGAAGGCACCTCCGCCGGTCGCAAGGACCTGCGGTCCGTTGTCCAGCAATCGGGCGATCACGCGCGCTTCCCCAGTCCGAAATTCCGGTTCGCCGCGCGCCGCGAAAATCTCAGGGATGGTCATGCCTGCCGCGGCCTCGATTTCGGTGTCGGCATCCAGGAATGGCAAAGCCATGCGCGTGGCCAGCCTGCGCCCGACCGACGATTTCCCGGCACCCATCATGCCAACCAGCACCAGCGAACGCGCGCCGAGCGCATTCACGATGGCAGCTTCGGGCGCACCCGCGGGTTGTTCATTTTCAGCGAGCATTGGCGGCATGGACTGGTTCCGCGGCGAACCCATTTGCCATTATAGCACGGGCGTCAGATTGCAACCCGTCGGGCCTCATCCCCGGAGGTGCGCAAGCAAGGTTCTTGTCAGAACGGCGCGAACATGGTGGTAGTCACGGCACCAAGTTAACCATCAGCTGCAAGCGCGCATGCCGACCTTATTCAGGTTCCTTGTCGTCGTCGCGATTATCGCCGGTGTGGTCTATGGCGGGATGCTTGCTCTTGCCCTCCTGGTGCAACCGCAGACGCGCGAAATCACCGTGACGATTCCGCCGGACCGGTTTGCCAAGCAACGCTGATATTGTCCTGCAGGTCTCCTGCCGATGGCCCGTCCCGCCCGCCACCGAGGCGAAGTCGAAATCGAACTCTTTCTTGATATGCTTGCCGCGGAGCGCGGCGCGCGGCCCAACACGCTGTCAGCCTATCGATCCGACCTCGACGAGTTCAACGACCATGTCACGGCAACCGGCACGCGCATTGCCAATGCATCGACAGATGACATTCGTGCCTATTTGACCGATCTCTCGCGCCGAGGCCTGGCACCCGCATCGGTTGCGCGAAAATTGTCCGCTGTCCGGCAGCTTTATCGCTTCCTCTACGCGGAAGGACATCGTGGCGACGACCCGGCGGCAATTCTGGAGGGACCAAAACGCGGTCGCGCTCTGCCGAAGGTCATGTCGGTATCGGACGTCGATAGACTGATCGGCGTCGCTCGAGAACAGGCAACGCGCGATCCAAAGTCGGCCGCGGAAAACCAACGGGCCGCTCGGCTATATTGCCTGCTCGAATTGCTGTACGCGACCGGCCTGCGCGTGTCGGAACTCGTCGCCCTTCCGGCCGCCGCCGCGCGGCGGGATCAACGCATGCTGCTGGTGCGGGGCAAGGGTGGGAAGGAACGCATGGTGCCGTTGAATGAGCCGGCACGGCAGGCGATGGCCGGATACCAGGCCCTTCTCAAGGGCACCAAGAACGAAGGCTCGAAATGGCTGTTTCCGTCGTTTGGCGAAGACGGTCATCTGTCGCGACAGCATTTCGCGCGCGAACTGAAATCGCTGGCCGTCGCAGCCGGCCTGCGCCCGCAGGCCGTCAGCCCCCACGTGCTGCGTCACGCCTTCGCCAGCCATCTCCTTCAGAACGGCGCCGACCTGCGGGTGGTCCAGACGCTGCTGGGGCACTCCGACATTTCCACAACCCAGATCTACACCCACATCCTTGAAGACCGGCTCAAATCCATGGTCCGGGACCTGCATCCCCTTACGGACGTCCCGCAAGCCGAAGGCTGACGTTAACGTTCTGCCAAAGCCTGGGCGGGTACCCCTTTGCTTGACTCGCCGCCCCTGACAGGCCATGTGCGCCCGCTGCGGGCCATCCGGCCCGCCAATCCGACAGCCAAAGAGACGATGCGTTCTTACCTCGACTTTGAGAAACCGGTGGCCGAACTCGAGGCCAAGATCGAGGAATTGCGCGCCGTTCAGGCCGATGGCGGCGAAGTCCAGGTCGACGAGGAGGTCTCACGGCTAGAGGCCAAAGCGTCGCACACCTTGAAGGAGCTCTATGACGCGCTGACGCCGTGGCAGAAAACGCAGGTCGCCCGTCACCCGCAGCGCCCGCATTGCCTGGATTTCGTCAATGCCCTGATCGACGATTTCGTCCCGCTGGCAGGCGACCGCAAATTCGGTGACGATGACGCGATTGTTGGCGGTTTTGGCCGATTCCGCGGCGAGAGCATCTGCGTCATTGGACACGAAAAAGGTTCTACAACCGAGACCCGGCTGAAGCACAATTTCGGCATGGCGCGGCCGGAAGGCTATCGCAAGGCGGTCCGGCTGATGGAAATGGCCGACCGGTTCGACATTCCGGTGCTGGCGCTGGTCGATACGGCAGGCGCCTATCCGGGCATCGATGCGGAGGAGCGCGGTCAGGCCGAGGCCATCGCCCGCTCGACGGAGGCCTGCCTGAACCTGGGCGTGCCCAATGTTGCGCTCATCCTCGGCGAAGGCGGGTCGGGCGGCGCGATCGCGATCGCCACCGCCAATCGCGTACTGATGATGGAACATGCCATCTACAGCGTGATCTCGCCCGAAGGCGCAGCCTCGATCCTGTGGCATGACAGCACCAAGGCGCAGGAAGCTGCGACCAACATGAAAATTACCGCTCAGGACCTCGCCCGCTTCGGCATTATCGATGCCATCGTAGCCGAACCGATGGGCGGCGCTCACCGCGATCCGAAGGCAGCGATCGACAAGGCGGCCACGGCTATCGCCTCATCCTTCGCGGAATTGAAGAACTTCGATCGCATCACCATCCGGAAGATGCGGCGGGAAAAATTCCTTGCGATCGGGCGGGGCAAGCTCTGATCACGCGGCATCAAAATACCGTCGTGCGGTTCCTGCGACGGCATTTTGAGAATTAACCTTACTGTGCATCAGTTTTAAGGAAACACGCTGCGGCCATAATCCCGCCGCCTTGAAAGACTCTATTTTCAGCAGTTTTTACTGATCCTTCACTGTGGTATGGTCACAAATTGGGGAACCATGCCGCCCTTGCTAAGCCCGGATTTGGGCGGTAGCAATCGCGTATGCGGGGGACAGCCGATTGTGGGGGCTAAAGCTTTGACGTTGCGCCCTGATTATCTCCGGACGCTGATGGTATCGGCGGCCCTGGTCGGTGCCGTGGCTTTGAGCGGCTGCAAAAACGAAGGCAATTTCCCGATTGCAGGAAAGGCGACCGCGCCTGTTCCACCCAAGCTGCTTGCTGACATCGCCGAAAAGAACATGGACGTGAGCTCGCCGATTCTCGTGCGAGTATTCAAAAGCGAGTCCGAACTCGAAGTCTGGAAGAAGGATCGCACCGGCCAGTTCGCGCTGCTCAAGACTTATCCGATCTGCAAATGGTCCGGCGACCTCGGTCCGAAGATCAAGGAAGGCGACCGGCAAGCGCCGGAAGGTTTCTACGACATCACGCCCGGCCAGATGAATCCGAACTCCCAATTCTATCTGGCCTTCAACATGGGCTATCCGAACGCGTTCGACCGTGCGCATGACCGCACCGGCGCGCATCTGATGGTGCATGGCGATTGCTCGTCGCGGGGCTGCTACGCGATGACCGATGAGCAAATCTCCGAAATCTTCGCGCTCGGCCGCGAATCGTTTTTCGCCGGGCAAAAGTCATTCCAGGTGCAGGCCTATCCGTTCCGCATGACGGCGGCCAACATGGCCAAACACCGCAACAATCCGCACATGCCTTTTTGGCGGATGCTGAAGGAAGGCAACGACCATTTCGAGGTCACCCGCCAGGAGCCGAAGGTTGACGTTTGCGAAAAGCGCTACGTCTTCAACGCGGCGGCTCCGGGTGGCAATTTCTCTCCAATGAGCTTCAGCCCCAGAGGCAAGTGCCCGGTCTTCGAGGTGCCGCGGGAAGTGGCTGAGGCAGTCCACTCGAAGCAGCGCCACGACGAAATGCAAGTCGCACAGCTTGCCGCCCGCAACGCTCCGACGGCACCGATCAAGAGCGGCCGGGACGGCGGCATGCACCCGACCTTCATCGCCAAGCTGCGGCCGCACGAAATCACGGACGAGCGCGGCAACATCAAGCTGGTCGTGGATCGCAACAATCCCAATCCAAGCGTTGTGGCTTACAACACGCCGCAGGTGGACAACGAAATCACCAGTTCAGCTCCAGCTGCCGCTCCGATCCAGGTCGCCGATGTGCCGCTCCCGCGCAGCGCGCCGCAGACCAAGATCGGCGCACGGCCGGCCGAACCGACTTTCGCCGAGAAGCTCGGCAACTTCTTCCGCGGCGGTTCGCGCGAGCCGGAAACTGCGCCGCAGACCCGCGTTGCCTCTGCTCAGCCGACCGTTCCCACCACAACTGCTTCGACCCACCCGGCTCCGCAACGCGAGACGATCCGATCAAGGGTTTCCCGCGCGATCGGCCTGCGTGGCTCGAGTGAAAAGCAGGCTGAGGTGCCTACCCGGGCGGCGTCGGCGGCCAGTGCGGCACGGACGCCTAGTGAAACGCCCAAGGTGCAGACTGCGGCGGCGCCGGCTGCAAGCACTGCTCCCGCACAAGCCGCCGCTGCGACTCCGACCAATAGCGTGATGAGCGGATCACAACCGATTCCGCAGGCGTCCAGCTTCGACAGCCGGTTCAGCGCGTTCCGCTAAATTTCAGGATTTCGGCCGGGAGCCTCCCGGCCGTCTCTTCATCAATAGCCCTTCGGCAGCTGGCTGAACCTCAGCCTCACGTCGGGTTCGCGTCAAGCTCCGCCATTCTTGAGTTTGATGCGAACCTTGGTGGCAATCGGGCCAGTATCACCGACATCCTCGACATAGGTGACATGGTCGCCGCGCTTCAGGCGGTCAAAGTCACCGCTCAAGAGCGAGTTGCGGTGGAAGTAAAGCATCCCGCCTTCCTTGTTGATCAGGAAACCGTAATCCTCATCGGGCGTGGTCTCGGCAACCTGACCAAGGAATTCGTTTCTGGCTTCATGGGTCATCGCCGCGGTCCGGTTCGCGAGCCGTTCCTTGAACTCGCTGAGTTGGCGCGCGGCGATCCTGAAGGCTTCGTTGATCGCGTTATTCAGATCAGGCCGCTGAAATTTTCGCTGCAGGCGCTCGGGCTCATGCGCAACGACAATATCCTTGAACCCCGGCACACCGATTTCAATGCGTACAACGGGGGGGATTGTTTGGGTGGAATTGTTGGCACGCTGGTCGACCCGGACGCGGCAGGATGTCAGTCGGTCGTAGATATCTTCAAGACGGGCGACGTGGTCTCTGATCTCTGATTCGGCTTTATCGGAACGCTCAATGTTGTGGAAGGCAATTTCGAGAGGAACCTGCATGTGTCGCACCCATCATCATTCAGTTGCTTGAGCCAACGTTCGCAGCCCGGAAATTGTTTCGATGGTTCTTGTCGAGAGGCCTCCTCCAGAATGTGCTGAGAGATAGTGACTGAATTCTGGACCATCGGAAAGCAAAATGGCCGGACTTGCGCCCGGCCATTTTTCTCAAATTTCGTTGACGACAGCGGCTCAGCCGAACCGGCCGTGGCAATGCTTGTATTTCTTGCCGGAGCCGCAGGGGCAGACTTCATTTCGTCCAACCTTGCCCCATGTCGCAGGGTTCTTTGGATCGCGTTCGATAACCCGTTGCGCGGCACCGCCAGATGACAACGTCGCGTTCGCGTAGGACATTTCATCCTCGCCGGTGAACGGATCGACTTTATGCGCTTCCATATACGGAAGCTCCTGTTGCTGATCTTCCGGCGGCGCTTGCACCACTTCGACCCGCATCAACTGACCGGTTACACCCTCACGCATGTTCGCGACCATGGCCTCGAACAGCTGGAAGGCCTCGGACTTGTATTCGTTCAGCGGATCACGCTGGCCATAGCCGCGCAGGCCAATCACCTGCCGCAGATGCTCGAGCATAATCAGATGCTCGCGCCAGAGATGATCCAGCGTCTGCAACAGCACCGACTTCTCGACATAACGCATGACCTCAGGGCCATATTGTGCGGCCTTGGCAGCCATGACCTCGTCGGCGCGTTTGAGGATACGTTCACGCACCTCTTCGTCGGCAATGCCCTCTTCCTTCGCCCAGTCATGGATCGGAAGATCGAGATTGAGGATGTGCTTCACCGCATCGTGCAGGCCAGCAACGTCCCACTGCTCCGGATAGGCATTTTCGGGGATGTGCTTGGACACGAGATCATCGATCAGCGCGTGGCGCATGTCCGCGACGGTCTCGGCGACGTTATCGTCCTTCATCAAATCGATGCGCTGATCGAAGATGACCTTGCGCTGGTCATTCGCCACATCGTCGTATTTGAGGATGTTCTTGCGCAGATCGAAGTTGCGCGCCTCGACCTTGTGCTGCGCTTTTTCCAGCGCCTTGTTGATCCAAGGGTGGATAATCGCCTCACCCTCCTTGAGACCGAGCTTGGTCAGCATGCCGTCAAGCTTGTCCGACCCGAAGATGCGCATCAGATCGTCTTCAAGCGACAGGAAGAACTTGGATCGTCCCGGATCGCCCTGACGTCCCGAACGGCCGCGGAGCTGATTGTCGATACGACGGCTTTCATGCCGCTCCGTGCCAAGCACGAACAACCCGCCCGCAGCCAGTGACTTTTCCTTCAGTCGCGCGACCTGCTCGCGAATCGCTGCCGAGCGCTTCTCGAGCTCCTCGCCTTCGAGACCCTGCAGTTCCTGACGGATGCGCATGTCAGCATTGCCGCCGAGCTGAATGTCGGTACCGCGGCCCGCCATGTTGGTGGCAATGGTGATCGCGCCGGGAACACCGGCCTGCGAAACGATGTAGGCTTCCTGCTCGTGATAGCGGGCATTCAGGATCGCGAAAACCTTGGCCTTCGCCGACTTCTCATCGTCGCTGTACAGCTTGGCGAACGCATTGGGATCCGTAAAGTCGTGCTGCTCCCAGCCTTCTTTGCGCAACATCTCGGCCAGTTGCTCGGATTTCTCGATCGAGGTTGTGCCGACCAACACGGGTTGACCGCGCTTCTTGCAATCGTCCAGCAACGTGACAATCGAACGATATTTCTCGGCGTTCGTACGGTAGACCTCGTCGTCCTGATCGTCGCGCTGCATCGGGCGGTTAGTCGGCACTTCGACAACCGCCAACTTGTAGATGTCAAAGAACTCGTCCGCTTCGGTCAGCGCCGTACCGGTCATGCCAGCGAGCTTGTCGTACATGCGGAAGTAGTTCTGGAACGTGATCGAGGCCAGCGTCTGGTTCTCAGGCTGGATCGGCTGGTGCTCTTTCGCTTCCAGCGCCTGATGCAAACCTTCTGAGTAACGCCGGCCCGGCATCATGCGTCCGGTGAATTCGTCGATGATGACGACCTCACCGTTGCGGACGATGTAGTCCTTGTCGCGCTGGAACAGCTTGTGCGCGCGCAGGCCCTGATTGACGTGATGGACGGTCGATACGTTCTCAATATCGTAGAGCGAGTCGGCCTTGAGCAGGCCGTCGGTGCGCAGCCACTGCTCCATCTTCTCCATGCCCGCTTCTGTGAGGTTCACAGTGCGCTGCTTCTCGTCAACTTCGTAGTCCGACTTGTCGAGCCGCGGGATATAGGTATCGATGGTATTGTAGAAATCTGAACGGTCGTCGAGCGGACCGGAAATAATCAACGGCGTGCGCGCTTCGTCGATCAGGATCGAGTCTACTTCGTCGACAATGGCGTAGACATGCCCGCGCTGGGCCATGTCCTCCAGCCGGTACTTCATGTTGTCGCGCAGATAGTCGAAGCCAAGCTCGTTGTTGGTGCCGTAGGTGATGTCGCAAGCGTAGGCCGCCTTGCGCTCCTCGTCGTCGAGGCCATGGACGATCACACCGGTTGTCAGTCCAAGGAAGCCGTAGATCTGCGCCATCCATTCGGAGTCGCGTTTGGCCAGATAGTCGTTGACGGTCACGACATGCACGCCCTTGCCGGTGAGCGCGTTCAGATAGACCGGCAAGGTGGCCACCAGGGTCTTGCCTTCACCGGTCTTCATCTCGGAGATGCCGCCCTCGTGCAGGATCATGCCGCCGATGAGCTGGACGTCGAAGTGGCGCTGGCCGAGGGTTCGCTTGCCAGCCTCGCGGACGGTGGCGAAAGCCGGAACCAGAATGTCGTCGAGGGTCTTACCTTCCTCGAGCTGCTTCTTGAACTCGGCCGTCCGGGCGCGAAGCTGCTCATCGGTCAGCTTGGCGAGTTCGGGCTCCAGGGCGTTGATGGCAGCGACGCGGGGCTGATAGCCGCGGATACGCCGGTCATTGGCGGTACCAAACAGCTTGCGGGCGACTGCGCCGAGCATACGAAATCCTTCTCTTACGTCTCAGGTGGGCTTTGCCTTAGTCGCATCCGGAACCGCGGACTACCCTGATTGCGGTGAACAAACACGAAGTTTTGAAACCGCGGGGGGACGTTTAAGGCCGCTTTGACCCTGAAATCAGTCCGGAACGGTGCCCGCCCGGATCCGAATTGAGCCGGAACGAGTGGTCATTCGGGGTGTGACATCCGGAGAGCCGACGAGAGATAGGAGGGGGTCACTTCCTTGTCAATCTGAAGGCCAAATGAGGTTATTGCGGAAAATTAAGGGGCCTTTGGCATTGCCAAGCCACAACACGTGGGTAAGTGTCCGCCGCCAATCACTCTGGGCGGCCTTCCATCCCCAAGGACAGACCTCATGAACAAACCTAAATCTTCGCATCCGACGGTCCAATGGCGGCCGATTGCGACCTTTTGCGCCGCTCTCGCGCTCACCGGACTACTCACCCTCGGCGTCAGTGCGCAGACCGATCCGGTCGTGGCGAAGGTGAATGGCATCGAGATCAAGGAAAGCGATCTGAAGGCCGCCGAAGAGGATATCGGCGCCCAGCTTCCTCCGATGGCTCCCGAGGCCAAGAAAGAATACCTCACCACCTATGTCGCCGACATGATCCTCGTGTCCAAGGCGGCCGAAGCCAAGAAGCTTGGCGACACCCCTGAATTCAAGAAGAAGCTGGAATTGGCCCGCACCAAGCTGCTGATGGAAGCGCTGCTTCAGGACGAGGCCAAGGCCGCTCTCACCGACGAAGCAATGAAGAAGGTCTATGCCGATGCCACCAAGGACATGGGCAACGAGCAGGAAGTGAGCGCACGCCACATCCTCGTCGAGTCCGAAGACGAGGCCAAGGCGATCGCCGCCGACCTCAAGAAGGGCGGCGATTTCGTTGCCATCGCCAAGGAAAAGTCGAAAGACCCCGGTTCCAAGGACAGCGGTGGCGACCTCGGCTATTTCAGCAAAGACCAGATGGTCCCGGAATTCGCAGAAGCAGCCTTCAAGCTCGACAAGGGCCAAACCTCGGATCCGGTGAAGTCCCAGTTCGGCTGGCACGTCATCCGCGTTGACGACAAGCGCGCCAAGCAGCCGCCCGCCTTCGATCAGGTGAAGGACCAGATCGAAACCTTCGTGCAACGCAAGGCGCAGGCTGACCTGATCCAGAAGCTGCGTACCGACGCCAAAATCGAAAAGGTCGGCGACCCAGCCCCGGCCGCGAAGCCGGACGCAGCGAAGCCCGATACTCCGGCTCCGGCGGCAAAGCCCGACACCAAGGCTCCCGCGAAAAAATAACTCCGCTCAGGAGGGTGAAAAACGGGACGCGGCATCCACCGCGTCCCGTTTTAATTTTGTGATCAGACGGCTATGAGATGGCCCGCTCGGATTCCGAAGCACGAGGCCTTTCATGTCCACTGCCGTCTCACCGCTTGCGCCCACCACTGTGCCCGATATGCCGCCGATCGATGGTGTGCGCCTGGCCACGGCCGAGGCGGGCATCCGCTACAAGAACCGCACCGACGTCCTGCTTGCGGTATTCGACAAGGGCACGACGGTGGCCGGCGTGTTCACGCGCTCGAAATGCCCGTCAGCTCCGGTGGAATGGTGCCGCGCCCGGCTGAAGGGCGGCAAAGCGCGTGCCCTGGTCGTCAACTCCGGCAACGCCAATGCCTTTACCGGCAAGTCAGGCCGCACCTCGACCGCCCTGACCGCAAAGATTGCTGCTGCGGCCGTTGGCTGTTCGGTGAATGATGTTTTCCTGGCATCGACCGGCGTGATCGGCGAACCGCTCGACGCGACCAAGTTCGATGGCGTGATGCAGGATCTTGTGGACGATGCAGCCGAAGGTCAGTTCTTCGACGCGGCAAAGGCCATCATGACCACCGACACCTTTCCAAAGGTCGCCACCGCCGAAGCGAAGATCGGCAAGACCAAAGTCACGATCAATGGCATCGCCAAGGGTGCAGGCATGATCGCCCCCGACATGGCGACGATGCTGTCCTTCGTTTTCACCGATGCACCGATCGCCGCGCCGGCCCTGCAAGCCCTGCTGCGCGAGGGTGTCGCCGACACGTTCAACGCCGTCACCATCGACGGCGATACCTCCACATCCGACACGCTGCTGGCCTTTGCGACAGGAGCCGCCGCCGAACGCGGCGCACCGAAAATTTCGCGCGCAAACGATCCTCGCCTGAAGGCGTTTCGCAAGGCGCTGCAGACCGTGCTGGCCGATCTTTCGGAACAGGTCGCGCGGGACGGTGAAGGCGCGCGCAAGCTGGTGGAGATCAAAGTGGAAGGCGCCACATCGAAGGCATCGGCTCGCCGCATCGCGATGTCGATCGCCAACTCGCCTCTGGTCAAAACCGCCATCGCTGGCGAGGACGCCAATTGGGGCCGTGTCGTTATGGCGGTCGGCAAGGCCGGCGAACCCGCCAATCGCGACAAGCTGTCGATCTGGTTCAACGGCATCCGGGTTGCCCACAAGGGCGCGCGCGATACTTCCTATGACGAAGCAAAGGTCTCGGACGCGATGAAGAACCCGAAGATCGAGCTGAAGGTCGGTCTCGGGCTCGGCAAGGGCCGCGACCGGGTCCTGACCTGCGATCTGACGAAGGAATACGTAGCCATCAACGGCGACTATCGGTCGTAATTGTGATTCAAAACTTTATGGTTCGTTAATACCAGCATGCCTATTGTGGAAGCACGGTCGTGAGCGCCAGACTCCTCATTGTCGCCGCCTGCGCCCTCATCGATGCCGACGGCCGTATCCTGATTGCGCAACGGCCGGCTGGCAAAGCGATGGCGGGCTTATGGGAATTTCCCGGCGGGAAGGTGGAGCCGGGCGAAACGCCCGAACAGACGCTGATCCGGGAGCTATCTGAGGAACTGGGAATTACGGTCAGGGAAGCTTGTCTTGCGCCTCTGACCTTCGCGAGCCACGCCTATCCCGACTTTCATTTGCTGATGCCGCTCTATGTGTGCCGACGCTGGGAAGGTCAGGTGACGACGCAGCATCATACCGAGCTCGCCTGGGTCAGACCGAACAAGCTGCGGGACTATCCGATGCCCCCGGCCGATGAACCACTCATTCCTCACCTGACAGCGCTGTTGTGAGTCACCTACAGGGACTGGCCCATGAAAGCGCTACGCCTGCCTCAGACCGTTCGCCAGTTCGTCCGCGATGAACGCGGCGCAACTGCCATCGAATACGCGCTGATCGCCGCCGGCATTACCGTCGCGATTGCATCCACCGTGATGTCGCTCGGCACCCCGGTAAAAGCTCTGTACGAAAAGGTTGTGTTCTAGCCAAAGCCCCAGGCTATTTTCCGGTCTTGTCATCGACCGAAAATTCGATCGTGTTCAGCGCGTCAGCAAGGCGCGTCTTCGCCGAACCGGGGCGCAAGGGCTGCTGCTGGCTCTCATGCGGCGCCCAACCGGACAACCACACGATATCAAATGTCGCGCGCAGCCGCCCATCCGGATCGCTGAAGCGATCGGCATAGATTTGCGCCATGCGCTGCAATGTCGCGCGCTTGAGCGGCGACCGACGCCGTTCGACAAGGACATTGGTCGCGCCCATGCCGCGCAGGTCCTGCATCAAGCCGAACGGACTATCGTAACGAACAATGAGGCGATCGACATCGACGACCGGCAACGCAAAACCGGCACGCTGCAACAACGCGCCAATATCGCGCAAATCCGCAAACGGCGCGACACGGGGCGACACACCACCCTCAATCTCAGCTTCGGCCATGGCAAAGGACTGACGCAACTCCGTCAGCGTCTCTCCACCGAGAAGCACCGCCAGAAACAATCCGTCCGGTTTGAGCGCACGACGGATTTGCGCCAATGTACCCGGCAAATCGTTGACCCACTGCAATGCAAGCGCGGACACCACGAGATCGAGCGACGCGTCGCCGAATGGAAGCGCTTCCTCATCGGCGACAATGAACGAAGATCCCGCATCGGCCGGCGCGAGCGTATCAACGCCTACGATCGAGCTTGCAAGCTTCTGCTCGCAAAGAAGGCGACGGAGGTCGGGCCCCGGCGTCCCAATGTCAGCCGTCGCGGCGAATGACCGCTTCACCACGGTGAGCCGCTCGGCCAGCTCCGCTGCAACATGACGCAGGAGAAAAGTCACCGGTTCTCCCCGCAACGCCCGCTGACGTCGCCGCCGCAGCAAATGCCGATCGAATAAAACGGGGTGAGTTGCCACTTTCACGAAACTCCTTGGGGCGCTAGCCTTAAAGCCATGCCCGGCACCGCTATAGACGAAGGCGGACCATCGCGCCTGTCGCAAATCATGGCCGCGCTCAGGCTGCCATTGCGGCTGGCGCTGGATATGGCGTTGCCGCCGCTCTGCCCGTCCTGCCGCGATCCGGTCGGCGATGGCGGCGGCCTGTGCGCGACCTGCTGGTCAAAGCTGTCACCGATCGAACGGCCCTTCTGCGAAAAGCTCGGCATTCCTTTCACCTACGATCCCGGCCCCGGCGTCTATTCGATGCAGGCAATCGCCGATCCGCCAGCCTATGCACGGGCGCGGGCCGCCGTGCGCTATGACGAGATCGCACGCACCATCGTTCATGCCCTCAAATATGGGGATCGGCTCGACCTCGCACCGGTCATGGCGCGCTGGATGAGCCGTGCCGGCGCGGAGCTGGTCAGTGATGCCGATCTCATCATGCCGGTCCCCCTGCATTGGCGGCGGATGTGGGCGCGCCGTTTCAACCAGTCGGCGACACTCTGCCAGCTTCTGTCCCGTGCCAGCGGCGTGTCCACCAACTTCACCGCGCTGAAACGTGTGAAGGCAACACCACAGCAGGTCGGCCTCTCGAAATCCGAGCGAGCGATCAATGTGCAGGGCGCATTTCGTGTGGATGCTGCTGGCAGAGCGGAGATTGCCGGGCGCCATATCCTCCTGGTTGACGACGTCCTGACATCCGGTGCAACCGTCGATGCCTGCGCGCGGGCGCTGCTGCGGGCCGGCGCTCGCCAGGTGGATGTGCTGGTCTTCGCCCGGGTTGTGGACCTCGCGCGTACGCCCATATAGTGAAGGCACGTCATAAAACTGTCCGAAATCAGATGCCCCCCGTTGAAATCTACACGACCGCCTACTGCCCCTATTGCGCGTGGGCAAAGGATTTGCTGGTCAAAAAAGGTGTCCCGTTCAAGGAAATCGACGTCGGCGGAAACAGCGCCCTGCGCGGCGAGATGACCACCCGCGCCAACGGCCGCACCACGGTTCCACAGATCTTCATAGGCGCGACCCATGTCGGGGGATGCGACGACCTGTACGCCCTCAACGATGCAGGCAAACTCGATCCGCTCCTGGCGCCGACCGGACCTGCAACATGACACGGCATGATGGTAAGTTCCGCGCCGGCCTGATCCAGATGCGATCCGGCCGAACGCCGCAAGGCAATCTCGATGAGGCTGTGAGCCTTATCGGCGAGGCCAAGGCCGGCGGCGCTGACTATGTGCAGACGCCCGAGATGACCAACATCATGGAGCTGTCGCGCGAAAAATTGTTCGCCACCATCGTGGAAGAGGACAAGGATCCGTCTCTCGCCGCGTTTCGTGAACTGGCGCGCAAGCTTTCGATCCATCTGCATCTCGGCTCGCTTGGCATCAAGGTATCGCCGGAAAGGGCCGTCAATCGCTCCTTCGTTATTGATCCGCAGGGCGAGATCGTCGCCCGATACGACAAGATACATATGTTCGACGTGGATCTTGCCGGCGGCGAAAGCTACCGCGAGTCACGTAACTATCAGCCGGGCGAAAGCGGGGTGGCCGTAGACCTTCCGTGGGCCAGGCTCGGCCTCACCATCTGCTACGATCTGCGCTTTCCCGCTCTTTATCGGGCCTTGGCCGAGGCTGGGGCGACCGTGCTGACAATCCCAGCGGCTTTCACACGCCAGACCGGCGAAGCGCATTGGCATACGCTTGTGCGCGCCCGGGCGATCGAAAACGGCGCGTTTGTTCTGGCTGCGGCACAAGGTGGCAAGCACGAAAACGGCCGCGAAACCTACGGCCACTCGCTCATTGTCGACCCCTGGGGGCGCATCCTTGCGGAAGGCGGCGAGGAGCCCGGCGTCGTCATGGCCGACATCGATCCGGCTGAAGTGACGGCGGCGCGCAGCAAGGTTCCCTCGCTGCAACATGGCCGCCGTTTTGATATCATTGCGCCCGTTGCGGAGCCGGCGCATCTGCACGTTGTTGGTGATCCGTCATGATTCGTTACGCGCTCGTTTGCGAGCGGAAGCATAGCTTCGAGATCTGGTTCAACAGCTCTGCCGATTACGACAAGCAGCGCAAGCGCGGCCTCGTGACTTGTCCGACCTGCGATTCCAAAAAAGTCGAAAAGGCGATCATGGCCCCGGCGATCGGACGCGGCGGCCGCAAGCGCAGCGAACCAGTGGAAGCGCCTGCCGCAACCGAAACGCCCGCCGCACCGTCATCGGAAAACGTGGCGATGATGTCGCCGCAGGAAAAGGAATTTCGCGCCAAGCTGAAAGAGCTGCGCGATCATCTCACCAAAAACGCCGACAATGTCGGCAAGAAATTTTCGGAAGAAGCACGCAAGATGCACTATGGCGAGATCGAACATCGTTCGATCTACGGCGAAGCCTCCCCGGAAGAGGCCAAGGAACTGCACGACGAAGGCATTGAGTTTCACCCGCTACCCATCCTTCCGGACGAACGGAATTAATCTCTCCGCCACCACCTTTTGGACACCTGGCGTGATGTTTGCGTGGCGCGTTATCCGCGTTCACATTCGGAAAGTTACGAAATCATCGTTGCTGCGGCAGTTGTGTTGCACCCATGCGCATGGCCAGGGCGCCTTTCTCGCGACCAATGTAAATTGACGCCGGCAAACTAAGCCCAATGAATCCTCTCTGATGATAAGCCAACGTATCTGCAGCAGACCTCAATTCGGTCTGCTGCAGATATGGCGGCATCGTTATCTACGCAGCTAGAAATCAGGCGAATTGTCCGGGTAGTCGTTCAAGCTACGATCCGCGGAGCCTCACCGACAGTAACGGTTTGCAATGGGGTGGAATTCACCGTTTCGGAAGCGAACCCAACAGCGGCCATTGTACCAATAATAACGGCCGCGGCGTTGCATTTGACTGCCAATAATCGCGCCCGTGCCCGCGCCTATAGCAGCGCCGACCGCAGCACCGCGACCGCCTCGTGTTGCGCCACCAATAATGGCTCCGGAAGCGCCGCCAATGAGTGCACCGGACCCCGCTCGACTCTGCGCGAACGTTTCTGTCGGAGCGGAAACCAGCAAAAGAAGAGCTGCAATCGCCGAGCCAATCAAAATACGCATCATATTTCCTTTCAACACATCGCTAAGTATCAAACGTGCGAATCTGCAGATCTTTACTCGATAACAATCCTGGCAGCCCCTTCATCGGACGGCCGATCCTTTCAGAGATGCATTGCAGAAGATAGGAAAAAAGCGGGATTAACGATGCATGCAGAAGTGCATCGAGGCATGCAATCAGAGTCTGCACTCAATAGGATAGAGTCTGCACCTAGTAGGCGCATTGTGGATTGAATCGACTGCTTTTTCGAGTTGTGGCGCGCGGCCGATCCGACACACCAAACCAGCCACGAAAATCCTCGGCAACAAACCTATGACAGCTCACCCTGCGGCAAAGGTTGAGTCAGCGCGGGACCAAGGCCGACGTCCGATTCAAGGACAATGCTGTTCGTTGATGGGACAGCCACCAGCCAGACGATCGTCTCGACCCCTACTAAAATAGCGACCTTGCCACATCGTGGCCTCATTCCGTCGGCAAGGCGCGCCCTTCTCCAACAGCACGGGGTTACCTTGAATGCAGGCTAGAGCCTACGCATTGGCGTTTGCAGTATGTCTTTCTTTCGCAGGGGGCGCTCAAGCAGAGTCCGGAATTGCATCGGTCTATGGCAACGGCGACGGATATGCCGGCCGAAAGACCGCGAGCGGTGAACGCATGAACCCAGCGGCTTTGACCGCTGCTCATCGGACCCTCCCATTCGGCACGCATGTGCGTGTCCACAATCGTAAAAATGGTCGAAGCGTCGTGGTCCGCATTTCGGACCGGGGACCCTTCATTCGCGGTCGGGTCATTGATTTGTCGCCCGCTGCCGCACGCGCCTTGGGATTTTCCGGGCTCGCTCCAGTCACACTGGCGCGGATGTAATCTGTTCAAGCGCCCCCGTTCCTTCCGCTTGCTCGATCAAGTTGAACGGGGGTGCTGACGCCCCGAATGATCAAACGCTCCGATGACTTATCGTCAGTGCGTCCAGATCAGCAGCACCACACCGATCACAATCAACACAATACCGAGGCCCTCGCGCGCCGACGTCTTCTGACCAAAGGCGAAGGTTGAAATCGCCTGCGCGAACAGCACTTCGACCAAGGCCAGCGTCCGCACGCTTGCAGCGGTCGCCAGCGCAAATGCCAGAAACCAGAATTGCGATGCCGTTGCGCCCATGAAGCCTGCGAACAGCGACGGACGCCAGGCTTTGACGATTGCGCGCATCACATCGGGACTGCACAGCATCAGATAGATCGAGAGCAACACCGATTGCAGCAGCAGGCCGACCGTCAGCGTATAGGTCGCCGCCATGATGTAATCGGGAAGATTCAGGCTCAGGATCGCACCGCGATAACCGACAGCCGACAGCGCGAACATGGCCCCCGAAGCAAGGCCCAGCAGTGTCGGCCGCCAGCTATCTGACGGCATACCACCAGGCTTGAGCGACATCACCACGACACCCGCAGTCGCAATCAGGATCGCCGCAACCATGCCAGGGCTCAGGGTGTCGCCGAGAAAGATCAGGCCGAACAATGCCACCTGCACCGGCTCGGTCTTGATATAGGCGATGGTGACCACGAACGAGCGCTCGCCCATCGCCGCCAGCATCAATGCGGTGGCGACGATCTGCGCGCCCATGCCATCGATAATCCAGGCCCAGAAGATCGGCGGCGGCTTTGGCAGCGATGCGCCGGTGGCAAGCATCAGCCCGAGCAGAAAAATGACCGCGAAGGGAAAACCAAACAGGAATCGCACATGCGTCGCGCCGACGGTGCCGAGCGTCACCGTCAATTCCCGTTGCGCGGCGTTGCGGATGGTCTGCCCGGCGGCGGCGAGAATGGTGAAAACAATCCACAGCCAACCGGATTCAGCCATACGCTAGAACTTTGGATCAGACATTTTCGGTCTGGCGTGGTGTGCCGTCAGCGGACCATTCGGTCACTGTGCCACGCTCATTGTCCACCTGCGCCAACAGATCGAAATAGCGCGTGGTCGGATAGCCACCAGTGCGCTTCTTCACCGCTTCACGCCATTCCGCATCGTGCGCCTTTTCCGCCGCTTCGATCGACGGCCAGACATAGACGCCCGCTCCGGTACCGGCGGTGTCCCCAAGACCCCACAGGAACTGCTTGCGAACGAGATCCTTGTTGTCCGACCATTTCTGGGTGACGGTCCGCACAGCCTCCAATTCTTTTTCACGACTATGCCCTGCGGGCAAATTGAAGGTGACGATTTCAAGAATCATGGCTGGTCCTCAGCAATTCAGGTCCACCAATATCGCACGGCGCGAGATGAAGCGGATACTTTTTCTTGCGCGCTGGTCATGCGCCCCGCGCAGCGGTGAGCATGTAATTCACATCCATGTCGTCGGAGAGCTGCCACGTATCGGCGCGCACACGATAGATCACGCCACGTTCGTCAACAACGCCCAGACCCGCCGCGCGCATAGCGTCTTCAAGCTCTGCGGGGGTCACAAATTTGTCCCAGCGATGGGTGCCGCGCGGCAGCCAGCGCAGCACATATTCCGCACCGACAATTGCGAGTGCGAAGCTCTTCATGGTGCGGTTGAGGGTGGCGGCGATCATAAGCCCGTTCGGCTTCACCATTTCGCCGCAACGGCGCACGAACAAGCCGACATCGGCGACATGCTCGACCACCTCCATGGCAAGCACCACGTCGAACCGCTCGCCCTTGTCAGCCAGGGCCTCGGCGGTGACGGCGCGATAGTCGATCAGAAGATCGGTCTGTGCCGCATGTCGGCGCGCCACCTCGATGTTGCTTTCGGACGGATCGGCACCGACCACCTTGGCGCCAAGCCGCGCCAGAGGCTCCGACAGGATGCCGCCGCCGCAACCGATATCGAGGATCCGCAGGTCGGACAGGCAGCCGATTTGCTTGGGATTGCGCCGGAAATGAACCGCGACCTGATCGCGGATATAGGCCAGGCGCACCGGGTTGAACTTGTGCAGCATCGCCATTGGGCCGCGCTCGTCCCACCACTGCGCGCCGAGCCGCGAAAATTGCTCGACCTCGGACTGATCGATGGTGGAGGCACCCGGCCGTGACATTTCATACCCGTTGTTGACACCCGCTCGCCCTGCGGCGGTTCCTGGCCGTTGTTTACGGGATTTATGGCCGTGAAACACCCGGAACATCATCAATTTTCACTGAAACCGGCGGGTTGCAGGGCTGTGAACTCGCCGTTATGAATACGCCGCCTTCGCGCCGGCGTTTTCGCCCCATTCGCCATGCGCATTTATCACCCCGGGGCGCCGATTCTTTCATGTCACGTCTTGTGCTGAAATTCGGCGGAACGTCGGTCGCCGATATCGACCGCATCCGCAACGTCGCGCGCCATGTGAAGCGCGAATATGACGCCGGCCACGATGTCGCGGTGGTCGTCTCCGCTATGGCCGGCAAAACCAACGAACTCGTTGGGTGGTGCCGCGATGCCTCGCCCATGCACGATGCCCGCGAATATGACGCCATCGTCTCCTCCGGCGAGCAGGTGACGGCGGGACTGCTCGCCATCGTGCTGCAGAGCATGGATATCCCCGCGCGCTCCTGGCAGGGCTGGCAATTGCCGATGCTGACCAGCAACGCGCATGGCTCTGCCCGCATCGAGGACCTCAACGGCGCCGAACTCGTCAAGCGCTTCGAGGAGCGCAAGGAAGTCGCGGTCATCGCCGGCTTCCAGGGCGTCCACAAACAGACCGGCCGGATCACCACGCTCGGCCGCGGCGGGTCGGACACCTCAGCCGTTGCGATCGCCGCTGCGATCGGGGCCGATCGCTGCGACATCTACACCGACGTCGACGGCGTCTACACCACCGACCCGCGCGTTGTCCCGAAGGCACGGCGGCTCGACAAGGTTGCGTTCGAGGAGATGCTGGAACTGGCATCGCTCGGCGCCAAGGTTTTGCAGGTTCGCTCGGTCGAGCTTGGCATGGTGCACAAGGTGAAGATCTTCGTGCGCTCCAGTTTCGACAAGCCGGAAGACATCGATCCGCACGGTATGCCGCCCGGCACGCTGATTTGCGGCGAGGAGGATATTGTGGAGCAACAGGTCGTCACGGGCATCGCCTTCTCCAAGGACGAAGCGCAGATTTCCATTCGCAACGTCGAGGACAAGCCGGGCATCGCCGCGGCGATCTTCGGCCCGCTTGCTGACACCAATGTCAATGTCGACATGATCGTCCAGAACGTGTCGTCCGACGGCAAGACTACCGATCTCACCTTCACCGTGCCGGCGGCCGACTACCAGCGTTCGCTGGATGTCTTGAGCAAGGCCAAGGACAAGATCGGCTATGAGCGGGTCGATGGTGCGACCGACGTGACCAAGGTCTCGGTGATCGGCATCGGCATGCGTAGCCATGCCGGCGTCGCTGCGAAGGCGTTCAGCGCATTGGCCGAGCGCAACATCAACATCCGCGCGATCACCACATCGGAGATCAAGTTCTCCGTGTTGATCGACGCCGCCTATACCGAGCTGGCCGTGCGCACGCTGCATTCGCTGTACGGACTGGATAAGGCTTAACTCTTTCACCCTCCCCTTTGCGGGGAGGGTGAAGACAGACGCGCAAAATCAGCCCTGTTCTTTAGCCGGCGCGGGCGCGCCCGTATTCCAACTTCCGCTCGAAGGCCCTCAAAATGAAGGGCGCGCGGAACAGCAGGCGATTTTCAAGACAAGCCAGCCAAGTAGGCTGGCTTGTCGAAAATCGCAAAACGTACAGGAAGGCGGATTGCCGAAGGCAATCCTGTTGGCTCTCAGCCTGCCCGCGGCCCCATGCGCAAAGTGTGAAAGCGCATGAGATTGGCAGCACCACGGAAAAGCTGGAAGATTCCAGCGTTCCGCGCGTCGCAGTCAAACTTGCGCAGACTGCGTAAACTTGTCTGCGTGTTTGCCGGTCTGCTCCATGGTCCCCAGTGGACGTTCCTCCACCGAAACGCCGAGGCGGCAAGCCTGGCGGGACGCGGCTTGAACCGGCCTTGCAACGGTTACGTCTTCCCGCCGCCCGGCCGCTGCTCCCCGCCCCGCGTCTCACGGCGCTCATGAAACGCCCCTTGCAGCGGGGACGGGATATAGGAAAAAAATCATATATTGGGGAGAATGTCAAGTCGTTTTGCGGACAACGTTTTCGTAGCCCGCATGGAGCAAAGCGAAATGCGCGGAACCCCGGATTGCGCTGCGCTTCATCCGGGCTACGTCGCTGACCCGGGACCCATGAGTTTGATCGGACTATGTGTCCCGGCTCCGCGGTGCACCGCGGTCCGGCACACAAGAGCGCTTCATTGAAGTCTGATACCAGTCATGCCGACAAATCCGCTGCTGCACGGCACGCCGAAAACAAAGGAGCGCTCATGACCCTTACCGCCGCCATCGTCGCACAAGGCGCCATGGGTGCCGGTGTCGCCGCGCGCTTGCATGAGCATGGCGTGACGGTGCTGACATCACTCGAAGGACGCAGCCATGCGAGCGCGGAGCGCGCCAAAGCGGCCGGCATGCAGGACGCGGGCTGGCCTGACATTGCCGCAACCGACGTCATCCTCTCAATCGTTCCGCCGGGTGAAGCTCTGGCGCTGGCGCAACGGCTCGCGCCGCTGCTGACGGCTGCGAACAAGAAGCCGGTTTATGTCGATTGCAACGCCGTCAGTCCGGATACGGTCAAGGATATTGCCAAAACCATTGGTGAAACTGGGTGCTCGTTCATCGATGCCGGCATCATCGGTGGTCCACCACGCGCCGGATACGAAGGCCCTGTCTTCTATTATTCCGGTGCGCGATCCGGCATTTTCGACCAGCTCAATACTTTCGGCCTGATCTCCCGCCCCTTGGATGGTCCTGTCGGTGCAGCCTCCGCATTGAAGATGTCCTACGGTGGCATCACCAAGGGTCTGACCGCGGTCGGCGCGGCGATGATTCTCGCGGCCGAACGCGCCGGCGTTGGTAAAGCGCTGCAGGCCGAACTTGCCCACAGCCAGCCGGGACTTCTCAGCTATTTCACCCGCAGCGTGCCGGGCATTTTTCCGAAGGCCTATCGCTGGGTCGCCGAGATGGAGGAAATCGCGCATTTCCATGGTGGTGGGCCATCGCAGGAGATGTACGAGGCCATCGCCGCGCTCTATGCGCGACTGGCGGCGGATTACGCGGGCGAGAAGACGGAGATCAGCTCATTGTCCGGCTTTTTCGATAAATCGGGCTCAAAATGACGCCTCCGTTGTCATTCCGGGGCGATTGCCAACGGGTCCGCGCGAAGCGCGGCCCGATGGCTATCGAGCCCGGAATCCAGAGCCACATAGACTGAAATCGGCGCCCTGGATTCCGGGTCCGGCGTATTCACGCCGTCCCGGAATGACCACTTGGCTGGGAGGGGAGAAGCAATCCTTGCGGCTGCCACACCCCAGCGGCTATAGCCGCAAGTAAAGCTCAAGGAACAACGCCATGCGAGGCGCAATGGGCGGCCCGCGCGTATTGTTGCGCCGGCTCCGCGAAGTCATGGCGGAACCGGTCAGCGCGCAGGACCGCCTCGACAAGATTGTGGTGCTAATCGCCGCGAACATGGTCGCGGAGGTGTGCTCGGTCTATGTCCTGCGCATGGACGGAACCCTCGAACTCTACGCCACCGAGGGTCTGAACCGCGAAGCCGTCCACCAGACGGTGATGCGAATCGACGAAGGCCTTGTCGGCCTGGTGGCCAGCCAGGCCAACGCCATCAACCTGTCGGACGCGCAGTCGCACCCGGCCTTCGCCTACCGGCCGGAAACCGGCGAAGAGATTTACCACTCCTTCCTCGGCGTCCCCGTCCTGCGCGCCGGCAACACGCTCGGCGTGCTGGTGGTGCAGAACCGCGCCCACCGCAACTATTCCGAGGAAGAGGAAGAGGCGCTGCAAACCACCGCGATGGTGCTTGCGGAGATGATCGCCTCAGGGGAGTTGTCGGCGCTCGCGCAACCGGGCGCCGAACCAGCCGTGCATCCGCGCCGGCACCTGTCCGGCACGTCGCTGGCTGAGGGCATCGCCTTGGGCCATGCCGTGCTGCATGAGCCACGTGTGGCGATCAAGAATTTCGTCGCCGACGACATCCCTCTCGAAATCAAACGGCTCGACGATGCCATCGCGACAATGCGCTCCGATGTCGATGTCATGCTGGAGCGCGGCGAGATCGCCGACGGCGGCGAACACAAGGATATTCTCGAAACCTATCGCATGTTCGCGCATGACCGCGGCTGGCTGCAACGCATGCGCGAAGCGATCCGCACCGGCCTCACCGCGGAAGCCTCCGTCGAGCGCGTGCAATCCGACACCCGCGCGCGGATGCTGCGCGCGACCGATCCTTACTTGCGTGAACGGCTGCACGATCTTGACGATCTCGCCAACCGGCTGATGCGTCAGCTCATGGGTGTCGAACATGCGCCGCGCACCGAGCAATTGCCCGACAATGCGATCCTCGTTGCGCGCATGATGGGCCCGGCAGCGCTGCTTGATTACGACCGCAAGCGGCTGCGCGGCCTGGTTCTTGAGGAAGGCGGCGCGACATCGCACGTCGCCATCGTTGCGCGTGCGCTCGGCATTCCGGCTGTCGGCGAAGTCGAGAACATCTCAGGCCTCGTCGATTCCGGCGATCCGATGATCATCGACGGCATCACTGGCGATGTGTACTTGCGTCCGCCGCCCGATATCGAAGCCGCTTATGTCGAGCGTGTGCGCTTGCGCGCGCGGCGTCAGGCGCAATATCAGACGTTGCGTGACAAGCCCTGCGTCACCAAGGACGGCCACGAGATCGGCTTGCACCTCAATGCCGGCCTTCTCGTCGATCTGCCGCATATCGAGGAAACGGGCGCCGCCGGCATCGGCCTGTTCCGCACCGAATTGCAGTTCATGGTCGCGCCGACCTTTCCGCGCATCGGCGAGCAGCTCGCGCTCTACCGTTCGGTGCTCGAGGCGGCCGGAAAGAAACCCGTCACCTTTCGCACGCTCGACATCGGCGGCGACAAGGTGCTGCCCTATATGAGCGCGTTCGAGGAAGAGAACCCGGCGATGGGCTGGCGCGCCATTCGCCTCGGCCTCGACCGGCCGGGCCTGATGCGCAGCCAGATCCGTGCGTTGCTGCGCGCGGCATCCGGCAAGGCATTGCGCGTGATGTTCCCGATGGTCGCCGATGTCACGGAGTTCGAGCAGGGCAAGCTGATGGTCGAGCATGAACTGACCTATCTGCGCCGGCACGGCCACACACTGCCGGAACGGGTCGAGATCGGAGTGATGGTCGAAGTGCCGTCGCTGCTGTTCCAGCTCGACGACCTGTTGCCGCGGGTCGATTTCCTGTCGGTCGGCTCGAACGATCTGTTCCAGTTCCTCTATGCGGCCGACCGCGGCAATTCGCGGGTCGCCGATCGCTACGATCCGATTTCGGCGCCATTCGTGCGCGCGCTGCGTCTGGTTGCCCGTAAAGGGCGCGAGCATCGCAAGCCGGTGACGCTGTGCGGCGAACTCGCGTCGAAGCCGATCGGTGCGCTGACGCTGGTCGCGATCGGCTATCGGTCGCTGTCGCTGACGCCGTCGGCGGTCGGGCCGGTGAAATCCATGCTGCTCGATCTCGATGCCGAAAAAGCGCTGGCCACGATCGGACCATTGCTGGATCATTCCGAAACCGGCATGACGCTGCGTCAGCGCATCGAGACATTCGCAGCGTCCGAAAACCTTCAGCTCTGACAATCGCTATGCTTCCGCAGACCAAACTCGACGTTCTCGTTGCTCGCCACGCGGAGATCGAAGCGCGGCTCGCCGGACAGATATCGCCGGACGATTTCGTGAAGCTGTCGCGCGAATTGTCGGATCTCGGCCCGGTGGTCGATGCGATCAAGAACTATCGCGCTGTCGGCACCGAACTGAAGGATGTCGAGGCGCTGATCGACGACCCGCAGACCGATTCCGAGATGCGCGAGATCGCCGACAGCGAACGCCACGATCTGCGCGAACGCCTCGAGGAACTGGAGAACGAGCTTCGGCTCGAATTGTTGCCGAAGGACGCGATGGATGAGCGCAGCGTCATCCTGGAAATCCGCGCCGGCACCGGCGGCGACGAAGCCTCGCTGTTCGCGGGTGTGCTGTTCCGCATGTATGAGCGTTACGCGGCGAAACAGGGCTGGAAGGTCGAGATCGTATCCGCAAGCGAAGGCGCGGTCGGCGGCTACAAGGAAATCATCGCCGACATCACCGGCCGCGGCGTGTACGCGAAACTGAAATACGAATCCGGTGTCCATCGCGTGCAGCGCGTTCCGGAGACGGAAGCCTCAGGCCGCATCCACACATCCGCCGCCACGGTCGCGGTGCTGCCGCAGGCCGAAGAGGTCGACGTCAGCATCCGGGACGAAGACCTGAAGATCGATACGATGCGGTCGAGCGGCGCCGGCGGCCAGCACGTGAACAAGACCGAGTCGGCGATCCGCATCACGCATATGCCGAGCGGAATCGTGGTGGCCGTGCAGGAAGATCGTTCGCAGCACAAGAACAAGGCCAAGGCGCTCGCGCTGTTGCGCACCAAACTCTACGACGCCGAGCGCGAGAAACTGGACTCCGCACGTGCCGCCGACCGCAAGGTGCAGGTTGGCTCCGGCGACCGGTCCGAACGGATCCGCACCTACAATTTCCCGCAAGGGCGCGTGACCGACCATCGCATCAATCTGACGCTCTACAAGCTGCCGGAAATCGTCGCAGGCGAAGCGCTTGGCGAGATCGTCGATGCGCTGGTCGCCGAAAACCAGGCGGCACTCCTGGCTGCACAGAACGCGGCATGACTGTCCCGGACCTGCGCGATGCCGCCAATATCGGGGCTGCGCGCCGGATCGTCACAAGACTATTTGAAGAAGCCGGAATCGAATCGCCTGCGCTGGATGCCCGGCTGCTGATCGGTCACGCGCTGTCACTCAACCATACAGCGCTCGCAATCTCGTCCGATCGCAAACTCACCACGGGAGAACAAGACGCCATCGCGCAGCTGGCCGCACGCCGGTTGAACGGTGAGCCAGTGGCACGCGTCGTCGGCGAAAAGGAATTCTGGGGCTTGCCGTTCAAGCTCTCGTCCGCGGCGCTGGTGCCGCGGCCCGACACTGAAACATTGGTGGAAGCAGCCCTCGCCGCGATCGACGCGGACAAGCGACGCAACGACCATTTGCTGATCGCCGATCTCGGCGTCGGCTCGGGCGCAATCCTGCTGGCGCTGTTGCATGAGTTGCCGAATGCCTTCGGCATCGGCACCGATCGCAATGCCGAAGCGATCGCCACCGCGCACGACAATGCCGCTGCACTCGGCCTGTCCTCTCGAACGGCATTTGCGATGATGGATTTCGGGGCCGCACTCGGACACAGCTTCGACCTTGTGGTCTCCAATCCGCCCTATGTCGCCTCGGACGATATCGCGTCATTGTCGCGCGATGTGCGGGAGCATGATCCGCATCTGGCGCTGGATGGCGGCCGTGACGGACTCGATGCCTACCGCGCCATCGCCGGTCAGGCGCCGGATCTTCTTCGTGATGGCGGACTCATTGCTGTGGAAATCGGACTGGGCCAGGCTGACGACGTCGCGGCCATCTTCGAGGCGTATGGGGCTGTCACGATGATTGCGTGTCGCGCAGACCTGTCTGGAATTCCCCGCGCGTTGCTGTTCCGGCGAGCCATCTCCGAACATGGCTAATGCCCAGAAACCACCGGATTTGCCATGCCGGAACCGCATTCCGCCTCCCCAAAAAAACGCTTGGATTATCGCGGAGGAACGACTAGCTTCATTGTAGATATTGACCCTGACGCTGGTCGTCAGCGAGGCCCGGGGACGGATTTTCGAGGGAACATGGGGTTCTCCGAGGTCCCTGTGAGGCGGGTGCCAGACAAAGCAAACGACACCAAAGTGGATGCCAGGTCGACGCGACAGGCCGAACGAACGAAACAAGGTCAACGAACGATTTGCCGAATTTGATCGGATGCCTCGCCGGTAAGGTCCGCGATGTCGGATATCGGTGAGTGACGTGGCGCAGATCGGCTGAGAGAGGCGTGTGCGCCGAGGGGTGTAAAGCGGTCGAAACGAAGACTGTGTGAACGGGAACCTGTGCGTATGCAGCGGGTGGGGCATCTGTCATCGTGACATCGCTGTGAGTTGGGGATTGGTCATCCGCAAAGCGGTCGAAACCGCGACTATCAGGAGTCGTCAAACAGGCAAGCCATGAGAAACGGTCAGAACAAGCATCGGATGAGAGGTCGCAACCGCGGTAGCGGAGGTGGTGGCGGCGGCAAGAGTCACAATCCGCTGACGCGGGTTTATGAATCGAATGGCCCCGATGTGAAGATTCGCGGCACCGCGAACCATGTTGCTGAAAAATACATTCAGCTCGCACGGGACGCGACCGCGTCCGGCGATCCGGTCGCCGCCGAGAATTACTATCAGCACGCCGAACATTATTTCCGCCTGATTGCGGCTGCGCAGGAGCAATTCCGGCAGAACCAGCCCTATCAGCAGCAGCCGCGTCCGGAAGGCGGCGAGCCGCGCAGCGATGACAGCTTCGACGACGGCGATGAGAACCAGCCGGCTTATGGCAACACCGAGCCGCATTCGCCCCGCGAGCAATATCAGCAGCGGGAGGCGCAGCCCTATCAGCAGCGCGAGCAGCCTTATCCGCCACGCGACTATCAGCAGAACAATTATCAGTCGCGGCAGGATCGGAATCAGGATCGTCAAGAGCGCCCAGAGCGAAACTTCGATCGCAACCAGAACCGCAATCGCGACCGCGACCGCGACCGCGACCGGCATCAGCACGCCGATCGTCAGCAAGACAATCGCCAGCAGGACAATCGCCAGCACGACAACCCGCCGCCAGCAGCGGAAGACGCGGCGGTCGATCGTCTGCCGTCGTTCATCACTGGCGCAGCACCCACGCCTGCGCCCGCTGCCACGACCGAACAGAACGGTCATGAGCCGCAAGCCGATCGCTTCCCGTTGGCCCGCCGTCGCCGTCGTCCGCGCACACCGCGCGCGGAAATGGCTGCGGAAGGTGGTGACGAGGCTGCCGCGTCGGGCGAGTAAAATCTCTTTTCAAATCTGAGAAATGGCCGGGCTTGCCCGGCCATTTTTTTACATCCGCACCGCGCCACCCGGCGATGGCGTCAGGACCGGATCCAGCGACGGCACGATCTTGCGTTTCTCCCGCCGGACCGGGATCGCACGATAGGCCTGTTTGCTGGCTTCGACGATATGCACACCGGGAAACGGTGCAAGAATCGAGGCGCCGACGCGCTCCCATACGACCGCGGAGCGCAAGAACCAGTTGCGCTGCACCGGCGGCACATACAGCGCTTCGCCCCACCCTTTGGGCGCGAACATTGTCTCGCGCAAAATGCGTGTGATCTGCGAGCGCGAATAGGGGCGACCATGACCGAACGGCGTCGTGTCGGTCCGTGCCCAAAGTCCGCGACGATTTGGCACAACCGCCAGCAGGCGTCCGTTGGGTGAGAGAACGCGCCAGACCTCGCGCAGCAGGGTCACTGGGTCATCGGTCATTTCCAGCGCATGAACCAGCAGCACCCGATCCACAGCCGAATCGGTCAGCGGCAGACGTGTCTCATCAACCAGCGTTGCCAGGCCAGGCCGATTCGAAGGCCATTTCACCACGCCCTGCGAGGCCGGCATGAAGGCGAGGCAGCGCTCTGCCTCCTCGCGGAAGACGCCGAGATAGGGAATCGTATAGCCGATACCGGCAATGCGCTCCTGCTGCACGTTGCTCCAACGCGCACGAATGCCGCGACCAACGAAGCGGCGCGCCACAACGCCCAGCGACTGGGCGTAGAAATTCCGCAAATCCACGACGTCGATGAACATGACAATTATGGTAGCATGAAACGCGGCCGGCCGGGTTAACACACGGCGTTCTCAGAACCCGGTGCGACATGATAGCGTTGCCACCTGAAGCCATCACATCACAGGGACGACATGCCGGCGAAAACACATCAATTTTCTTGCCTCTCCGACAATTTCGGAGTGCTGATCCACGATCCGGCGACTGGCGCCACAGCCTCCATCGATGCGCCGGAAGCAGCGCCGATCGAGGCCGCGCTGAAGGAGACCGGCTGGACCCTGACGGACATTCTCGTCACCCATCATCATGCCGACCATACCGGCGGTATTGCCGAGCTGAAGGCTGCACACAAATGCCGCGTGCTCGGTCCGCGCGGCGAAGCGAGCAAGATCGCCGATCTCGACGGCACTTACGCCGAAGGCGACACAGTGAAAGTCGGATCGCTGGTCGCGCGCGTCCTCGACACACCGGGCCATACAGCCGGCCACATCTCTTTGGTGTTCGACGAGGACAAGATCGCGTTCGTGGGCGACACGCTATTTTCTATCGGCTGCGGCCGCGTGATCGAAGGCACGCCCGAGCAGATGTGGGAATCCTTGCTGAAGCTGCGGGCGCTGCCCGATGACGTGATGTTCTTCTGCGGTCACGAATATACGCAGGCGAATATCAAATTCGCGCTGACCATTGAGCCGGAGAATTCCGCACTCATCGCGCGCGCGCGCGAAGTCGATGAATTGCTGGCGAAGGGCAAGCCAACATTGCCGGCGACGCTGGGCGAAGAGAAAGCCGCCAATTGCTTCCTGCGCGCCGACGTGCCGTCGGTCGCCGCTGCGGTTGGCCTCGCAGGCAAACCAGCCGCCGAGGTGTTTGCGGAGATCCGCGCGAGGAAGAACAAGTTTTAGATTGTCACCCGGCCTCATCCTGAAGAGCGCACAAAGTGCGCGTCTCGAAGGATGGGGCCGCCCTACTCCTTCGAGACGGCTGCTGAGTTTGTCATCGGGCCGCGCTATGCGCGGACCCGTTGGCAGCCTCCTCAGGATAAGGACGGAGCTAGCGCAGCATGTCTTCCCTCACCGCCGCCGACATCATCACGCTTCTCGAACTGCAACCGCATCCGGAAGGCGGGCATTATCGCGAGACCTTCCGCGATGCGCAGACCATCGACGGCAAACGCGCCGCATCGACCGCGATCTATTTCCTACTGGGGCGTGGCGAGCGCTCGCATTGGCACAGGGTGGATGCGATCGAAACGTGGCACTGGCATGCCGGCGCACCGCTCAAGCTCGAGATTGCCGACAACGATCAACGCACGATCGTGATGTTGGGGCCTGACCTTACGGCAGGTCAACGCCCGCAAGGCATCGTTCCAACCGCCGCATGGCAAGCGGCAGAAACGCTCGGCGACTGGACACTGGTCGGCTGCACCGTTGCGCCCGGCTTTGAGTTTTCGGGCTTCGAACTGGCGCCGAAAGGGTGGTCGCCGGACAAACTTTAAGAACCACCCAGCCGGTGTTTACACTCGGGCTGTGCGAAGCGCAGACCCTGGTGCGGCCTCACGCCATATACTGACCGCCATTCGCAGTGAGCGTCGAACCGGTGATGAAGCCGGAGTGATCCGACGCCAGGAACACGACGCACCGCGCGATCTCTTCCGGTTCACCCAGACGGCCCATCGGGATGTACGGCAGGATGCTCTTTTCCAACACGTCCTGCGGCACCGCCTTCACCATTTCGGTGCCGATATAGCCGGGGCAGATCGCGTTGACGGTGATGCCGCTCTTGGCGCCTTCCTGCGCCAGGGCCTTGGTGAAACCGATCTCGCCGGCTTTGGCGGCGGAGTAGTTCACCTGTCCCATCTGGCCCTTCTGACCGTTGATCGAGGAGATGTTGATGATACGGCCGAACTTGCGCGCCCGCATGCCTTCGATCACATGCCGGGTCATGTTGAACAGCGAACCGAGATTGGTGCCGATGACCGCGTTCCACTGATCCAGCGTCATACGGTGGAACATGCCGTCCTTGGTGATGCCGGCATTGTTGACCAGGATTTCCACCGGCCCGAGTTCGGCTTCGACCTGCTTGATCCCTGCTCCGCAGGCTTCGAAACTCGACACGTCCCATTTGAAGACCGGGATGCCGGTATCGCTCTTGAACTTCTGCGCGGCGTCATCATTGCCGGCATAGCTGGCGGCGACCTTGTAACCTTCCGCCTTCAGCGCCTTGCAGATAGCTTCACCGATTCCGCGTGTACCCCCCGTAACCAGCGCGACCCGCGACATTTTCATCCCCCCAAATTTCTATCCGGCCGATGCACTCCGTTACTCAAGACTAGACACGATCATGGCCGGAGCAAGCCCCGGCCATGCGACAGATCAACTTTCAGAGCCGGTGTGTCGTCCGCGCTCAGGCTCCTGTCGCGCGCTTACGCGCGCTCCAGAATGCCCTTTGCGCCGCGTCTCTTCGCGGTCTCAAGCCCGCTCGGGCATTCTATCTGGTGCCTGTCGCGCGCTTACGCGCGCTCCAGACACATAGCAATTCCCATGCCGCCCCCGATGCAGAGCGTGGCAAGGCCTTTTTTCGCCTTGCGCTTCTCCATTTCGTAGAGCAGCGTGGTCAGTACGCGGGCTCCGGATGCGCCGATCGGATGACCGATTGCGATCGCACCGCCATTCACGTTGACCTTGCTGGTGTCGAGGCCGAGTTCCTTGTTGACCGCGCAAGCCTGCGCGGCAAACGCTTCGTTGGCCTCGATCAGATCGAGATCTTCGACCGTCCAGCCTGCTTTCTTGAGCGCCGCGCGCGAAGCCGGGATCGGGCCCGTGCCCATGATCGCCGGATCGACGCCGGCATGGGCCCACGATGCGATACGCGCGAGGATCGGGCGACCTTCCTTCTGCGCCTGCGAGGCCCGCATCAGCACCACGGCGGCCGCGCCGTCGTTGATCCCGGACGCATTCGCTGCGGTGACACTGCCTTCCTTGTCGAAAGCCGGGCGTAGCTTGGCGATCGAGTCTATGGTCACACCGGCCTTGGGATACTCGTCGGTATCGATGACGATATCGCCCTTGCGCGACTTCACCGTGACAGGCGCGATCTCGTCCTTGAACCGGCCGGCTTTCATCGCCGCTTCGGCCTTGTTCTGGGAAGAAACAGCAAATTCATCCTGCTGCTGGCGGGTGATCTGCCATTGCTTGGCGATGTTCTCGGCCGTCGTCCCCATGTGATAGCCGTTGAAGGCGTCCCAGAGGCCGTCCTTGATCATGGTGTCGACCATCTGGAAATCGCCCATCTTCACGCCGGAGCGTAGATGCGCGCAATGCGGCGCCATGCTCATCGATTCCTGGCCGCCGGCGACCACAATCTCCGAATCCCCGTTCAGGATGGCCTGATAGCCGAGCGCCACCGCGCGCAAGCCGGAGCCGCAGAGCTGATTGACGCCCCAAGCCGGGCTTTCGACCGGAATACCGGCCGCGATCGAGGCCTGGCGCGCCGGATTCTGGCCCTGTCCGGCGGTGAGGATCTGCCCCATGATGACTTCCGAGACCTGCGGCGCTTCCACGCCGGACCGCTGGAGCGCGGCGGCGATGGCGATCCGGCCCAATTCATGTGCGGGAAGGTTGGCAAATGCGCCGTTGAAGGCACCGACGGGTGTGCGCGCAGCGCCGACGATGACGATATCATCCTGCATGGAAAAGCTCCCTGTCTATTGGCGACCGCATAGCATGGCGGGGCGTCTCCGCAAAACCACCGGCCATGCAATCCCGAAGGGGCGAGGTCCACACAAAACGGTGGCCCGCGCCGACGAAACCGCTTATTTTGAACCTATCGGCCCATTCTTCCGGGTGTTCAGCGGCGCGCCACTCAAGCGGTGTCATGGCAAAATCCGACGAACCGATCACGATCAAAAAGTACGCCAACCGGCGCCTCTATAATACCGGGACCAGCACCTATGTAACGCTGGAAGACCTGGCGACAATGGTGAAAGCAGGCGAGAATTTCGTCGTGTACGATGCCAAGAGCGGTGAAGACATCACACGCTCCGTTCTCGCCCAGATCATCTTCGAACAGGAAAACAAGGAAGGGCAGAATCTTCTGCCAATCAATTTCCTACGTCAGCTCATTCGCTTCTATGGCGACTCGATGCAGATGATGGTGCCTCGCTATCTCGAGGTGTCGCTCGAATCCTTTACGCGTGAACAAGAGAAGATGCGCCAACAGATGGCGCAGGCATTCGGCGTCAACGTTCCCTCTTTCGGTCCGATGGAAGAGCAGGTCCGCCGCAACATGGAGATGTTCGAGAAGACCTTCGCGATGTTCTCTCCATTCGCAAGGCGCGACACCAAGGAGCCGGCAGCGGGCGCATCGAACGAGCCGAACAAACCGGCCGCTTCCACATCGTCCGAAGACATCGACGTTCTGAAACGTCAGATCGAGGAAATGCAGCGCCGGATCGACAAGATCAGCGACAAGGATTGACCGTTCCTCGCCTCAGCGCTTGACGATACGCTGTTCGTGCGCGATTTGCGGCGACCGTTCAACGGTCGCCTGTCCGACATACTGGCCCTGCAGATAGTCGCAACCCCAGGCGGCCAGCATCGCGGCCGTTTCGAGGTCCTGCACCCATTCGGCAACGCTTTCGAGTTTCAGTCCGCGCGCCAGTTCCAGCATCGTCCGCACGAACGTGCGATCATCGGCCGAACGCGTCAGATTCTGCACAAAGGCGCCGTCGATCTTGATCATGTCGACGCCGAGCTTGCGCAAGTTTCGGAATGACGTGTAGCCAGCGCCGAAATCGTCGATGGCAATGCGCGCGCCGAAATCCTTCACCCGCGTCACAAATCCGCGCGCATGGTCGATGTCGTGTATCGCCACCGTCTCGGTGATTTCGACGATCAGCCGCTCGGCGACACCGCCATGCTGACGGAGCAACGTTTCGAGCCGCGACCACCAATCCGGATCGAGCGTGGACGAGGCAGACACATTGAAGCTGACGTGGACGGTCGGATGCGCCACCATTTCCGCAATGACCAGCTCCAGCACGCGCTGATCCAACTGCCGGACCAGGCCGAGGTCTTCGGCAACCGGCATGATGTCGGCTGCAGAGATCAGCGCTCCATCTCGCCCTTTGATCCGCAACAGGCATTCGTGGAATGCGCATGTGCGCGTGTTGGCGTCGATGATCGGCTCATAGGCAAGCACAATGCGCTGCTGATTGAGCGCCGACACGATCTGGTCGGTTGCACGCATATTCTCGCGGCGCACTGCATCGCGCTCGGCGTTGGGATGATAGATGAGAAACGATCCCGGACGCCTCTCTCGCGCGCGATCAAGCGATTCCTGCGCACGGGCCAGCGCCTCATGGACATTCCCAGCGTGACGCGGCGCGACCACGCCACCGATCGTTCCGGTCACCGAGACCGGACCGGCGGATGTGACGACAACATCATGACGCAGATGGCTGAGGAAGCGATCTGCGGCAACGCCGATTTCGTCGGATGCGCAGTTGCGCAGGACGATGCCGAACTTGTTTCCGGAGAAACGTCCAAGCGCATCTTCGCCGCGCATTTTGCCGCGCAGCCGCCGCGCGACAACGCTGATCACCTCATCGGCAATACCGTAACCATAGGCCTCGTTGATACGGGCAAGATTGTCGATGGCAACCAGCAGGAAGCCGCAACTGGTCCCGGTGCGCGCCGCTTCATCAAGCATCTCTTCCAGTTGCTGCGTGAGATGCCAGCGATTGATCTCACCGGTCAGCGGATCGAAGCGCGATAGGTAGGCGAGTTGCTGTTCGCGTTCGTGACGATCGTTGACGACCCGGATGACGCCATGCGCGCGCTGCGGCTTGCCCGTCTTGTCGGCAAACCAGCGACCCGTGTCCTCAATCCAGAGTCTTGGCGCACGCGGCTTCGGTCGTACGGCATACTGCACCTGATAATCGACGCCTGTGCCCTTGTCGGGTCTCGCCGCCTGCATGATGACGTCCACACGCGTCTTGGCATTACCCGGATCGAGCAAGGTGGCAAAGCCGCGTCCGGTCGCGATCGCCGCAACGTCACGCAGCCCGAGCACGCTACCGGCATTGTCGCTCCAGATCAGGACGTCGGAGTCGATATGCCACTCATACGCTGCCTCCCCCGCGGATTTGAGTATTTCCGCGCAGTCGAGAGGCGCTGGTGCAGCGCCCGTTCCCTTTCGGGCGTCGAGAAAAGCTTCCAGCGTTGAGTAGTTTTTGGTCGCCTTGGTCACCCATCAGCCCCTTGCAGGGTCCCCCGCGGGCGGGAGACCGCGGCGAACCGCGCGCAAAGGCTAGGAACGGGGCTTGAAAAAAGGGGAAAACAAAAAGCTCGATTTGTAACGACTCGGCACTTTGGCACACGCTACGCATTGTCCGGCATGACGATTGCGACCTGTAAGATCAACGGGGCGTTTCTGTCCCGGCTTGAAACAGGAGACAGCGGTGTCTGTCGAAAATACAAATAGCGATGCGGGATTTGTGCATGCAGCGGCCCCGGATCGGGACAGCGCTGACACGGTCCAGCAGTGCGCGCTGATTCCTGTTAACCAGGAAACAACCGAGCGTCCGGCACGACCGCGCCTGACCGACGCCGTGTTTCTCGCCCATATGATCGCGACAAAGGTTCGGGCGCCGCAGACATGCGAGAAGCGCCGAGCCGATCCCGACGACGCCAACGCCAGCTATCGTCAGACCACGCAGCCGATAGCGCGGACAGGGCGGATAGTTTCAAGAAAGATTTGATCTCGAAATTCCGTCATTCCGGGACGTGCCGACAGGCACGGACCCTGAATCCAGTTCGACCACAAATGAAGGTGGATTCCGGGTTCGCGAACTCCGTTCGCGCCCCGGAATGACGAGAAGGTTGCGCTGATCAGTACCCGAGCGCCAGTCCATCCTTGCGCGGATCGGAGCCACCGATCAGCACGCCGCGCTCCCAGTCGATCTTGATCGCCTGCCCGCCGCCATGCGGCAGCACCGCGCGCACCGCATCGTGTCCGCGCGCACGCAGGTTCTGCAGCACCGTTTCGCCAATGCCGCTTTCGAGCGTGACCTGTTCGCCCTCGAAGAAGATGCGCGGAAGATCGATCGCAGCCTGCACGTCCATGCCGTAATCGACGACATTGGAGATGAAGTGCGCATGACCCATCGCCTGATACGCGCCACCCATCACGCCAAACGCCATCTCGACGCGGCCGTCGCGCATCGCCAGCGCCGGAATGATGGTGTGCATCGGCCGCTTGTTCGGGCCGATGCAATTGGGATGGCCGAGTTCGAGATTGAAGCCCGAGCCGCGATGATGCAGCAGCACGCCGGTCTTCTCCGTCGCAATGCCGGAACCGAAGGCCGAGAACAGCGAGTTGATGATCGTCACCGCATTGCGGTCGCGATCGACGACGCAGGCCAGAACAGTGCTGCCCTGCGGCTTCGGCGCTTTCGGAAAATTCGACCGCTTAACGGGATCAATCATGTCCGCGAGCTGAGCGGCAAAGCCGCGATCAAGCAACGACTCGACCGACTGCGTCATGAAAGCAGGATCGGCGACATGCGCGTTGCGTACGGCATAAGCGAGCCGTCCGGCCTCGGTCATCAGATGAAGACGATCGGCACCGAGCGGATCGAGATCCTTCAGACCAAAGCGTTCAAGGATGTTGAGCAGGATCAGCGCGATCATGCCCTGCCCGTTCGGCGGCAGCTCGACGATATCGAGACCACGATAATTCGACACGAGAGGCGTCGCCACGTCGCCGCGATGCGCGGCGAAATCATCGGCGGTCAGAACGCCGCCCATCGCTTTAAGGGTTTCGACGATATCGTCGGCCACTTCGCCCTCGTAGAAGGCGCGTGCGCCACGCTCGCCAATCGCCCAGAGCGTTTTCGCCAGCGCCGGAAATTTCACGACATCGCCGACTTTCGGCACGTCTCCGTTCGGCAGCAGATGTTTGACCGCGCCGGGATGCAGGCTGAGCTTGTCCTTGGCGCGCGCCCAGTCGAACGCGACACGCGGCGCGACCGGCACGCCAGCTTCCGCCGCCGTGATGGCCGGCGCAAGAACACGATCCAGCCCAAAGCGACCATGAGTCTTCAGAATGGTTTCCCAGGCCTCGACCGCGCCCGGAACAGTCACGCTATGGACGGAGGTCGGCGCGATTTCTTTCAGGCCCTGCTCGATCAGCGCTTCGGCGCGCATCGCGGCGCCGGCGCGACCGGACCCGTTATAGCCCCAGACCGGCTGACCGGGCTTGGCGACAAGGCAGAAGCAGTCGCCACCGATGCCGGTCATGTGCGGCTCGGCAACGCCCGCCACCGCAATCGCCGCCACCGCGGCATCGGCCGCCGTGCCGCCGGCGCGCAGAATCTCGACCGCCGCGAGTGAGGCCAAGGGGTGCGAGGTCGCAACCATGCCGCCGGTCGCATAAGCGGGCGAACGGCCGGGGAAATGGAAGTCGCGTGTCATAGGAAGGCCCCGATGGGGAAGAGACGCCGTAATCGCTCAGTGAGCCACGGGATGGGTACCGTCAACCGTGTAATCGCGCGCGGCCGCGCGGATCGAGATCGAGAAGCCGCCGACCACGTCGATCGCGCAGATCACGAGAAACAGCAGGAAGGTGGAGGTCGCAGCCTTCTGCACCATCAGGAACTCGCCGAGCGCGACGACGAACACCACAAACGACAGCAGGTGGTCGACGATCGACTTCACCCCAAAGCGCGTGGCTTTGAGGATTTCGACGAACAGCAGAAGGATCGAGAGGATGATCAGCAGATCGCCGGTCGTGACGTCGAGCGTTGCGCCCGACATCATCGGCACCGAGAACAACGTGTCGCCGAATCCCAACCCGAACAGGAAGGCGATCATGTTGTAGATCGCAAGCGGTATCAGCAGGAGAGGAAAACCAACGAGATACATGACGCAAGTTCTCCTCCGGCGCCTCAACCCTCCTGCAACAGCGTGAGGATCAGGCCTCGGCGCTCTTCACCTTCAGAACCTGACGGCCCTTGTACATGCCGGTCTTCAGGTCGATGTGGTGCGAGCGGCGGAATTCACCCGAGTCCTTGTCCTCGATATAGGACGGCTGCTTGAGGGCGTCGGCTGAGCGGCGCATTCCACGCCGCGACGGCGAGGTTTTTCGTTTCGGAACGGCCATTGCTGGAACTCCTGAAAAAGACAATCCGGCCGCGGGAAACCCATCGGGCCGGACGGGAATTGTTCGATTTGCGCCGGCTTATAGAGGAAAGGTAGCCACAACGCTAGAGGCTAAGCATGGGGCACCGGGCGATTAACGGCGCGATTTCAGGCAATCCGCCAGCCCCGCCGTATTGGCCCGCCGCTGATAGATCCCGGCCAGCCGTCGGACGGCCGATCCCGGTTTCTGGGCATCGCGTTTGCGCGGATTGGGCAACATCGCCGCCAGCAGGGCGGCCTGGTAGCCGCTCAGGTCCTTGGCCGACCGGCCGAACGCGCGTTGGGCGCCCGCCTCTACCCCAAACTGTCCGTTCGGACCCCACTCGGCAATATTGAGGTAGATTTCCATAACCCGCCGCTTACCGAGGATCAGGTCGATCCAGAGGCTGAGCGGCAGTTCCAAGGCTTTTCGAACATAGGAGCGCCCGGACCACAGGAACAGGTTCTTGGCGGTCTGCTGGGTGATGGTGGAGCCGCCGCGCAGGTCCTCGAAATCCTCGGCCTCGTCCAGCAGCTCCCGCAGGCCGCGCCAGTCCACGCCGTTATGAGCGCAGAAGCGCGCATCTTCCGATGCGATCACGGTGCGCGGCAGGACCGGCGCAATCTCATCGAGCGGGCGGTAAATGCGGGTGACCGGCTTCCCCGTTAAGTAACGCCACACCATTGGGGTGGAAACCGGCGGCACGACCAGATAAAGCGGCGTCAGGACATAGGGCAACAGGATCACGATCAGGACCGCAACCACGACAAGGCGCACGGCGCGACGCAGCCCGCCCCTGCTGGAACGCATCCAAGGCTGCTGCGATGACGTCACCAGATTCTTCTCATGGACAGCGGATCGGCCCTGAATACTTTCAAGCAACGAGACAAGCGACAGAATGCGGTGCTTTGCCGCGAACGCAACCATCAATGACAGAGCACATGAACGAATTTACGGCCAGACTCGAAAGCGCCGCCAACGATATTGAAGGCTTGCTGGAACAATTGCTGTCGGCGCAAGTGGCCGAAGGCGAGATCGACAGGCCACAACGGGTCGTCGATTCCATGCGCTATGGCGCGCTCGGAGGCGGCAAACGCCTGCGCCCGTTTCTTGTGGTCGAAACCGCGGCTCTGTTCGATGTGCCGCGCTCACAGGCATTGATGGCCGGCGCCGCGCTCGAATGCATCCACTGCTATTCACTGGTGCATGACGACCTGCCGGCAATGGATAACGACGATCTGCGCCGCGGCCGTCCGACAACGCACAAGGCGTTCGACGAAGCGACCGCTATCCTTGCCGGCGATGCGCTGCTGACCTTCGCATTCGACATTCTCTCGCGGACCGAAACGCATCCCGATCCCGCGATCCGCATCGCGCTGGTGCAACAGCTTGCGCGCGCATCGGGTCTCGGCGGCATGGTCGGCGGTCAGTTGCTCGATCTTGCGGCAGAGGGCCGGTTCGGCGCCTCGCCAATTCAGGACGAACGCAGCATCGTTCACATGCAGTCGATGAAGACCGGCGCGCTGCTGCATTACGCCTGCGTCGCCGGCGGCATTCTCGGCATTGCGTCGAAGGCCGAACGGGACGCCTTGTCGCGTTACGGTCTTGCGATCGGCGTTGCGTTCCAGATCGCCGATGATCTGCTCGACGTCGAAAGCGATGCGGCAACGCTCGGCAAGGCGGCCGGCAAGGACGCCGCCGCCGGCAAGGCGACGCTGGTCGGCATCCTCGGCGTCCCGACCGCGCGTGAGCGGCTTGCGCGTTGCGTTCAGGACGCAGAAGCTGCCTTGGCCGGGTTTGGCAGCCGCGGCGAGATCCTGCGGGAAACCGCCCGATTCATCGCCGCGCGCAATAAATGAATATCGGTTAACCTCCTGAAACTATGGAATAATTCCAAGCTCGGCAGGAGCTGAAACTGTACAAATCGTAACGTGACGTTCCCGCAGCCCGTCACTACATCTGCGGGAGAGGGGTTACGAAACCTATGCGCCGTTTACCGACGATTGTTGTGCTGCTGGCCGTCGTGGTTGCGGCCGGTTTTTACCTGTTTGCGGGCTGGAGCGGCGCACCCGCCGAAGGCAGCTACCGCACCGCCAAAGCCGACCGCGGCGAGATCGTCGCGACCGTCAGCGCCACCGGCACCATCAATCCGACCACGACCGTCATCGTCGGCTCGCAATTGTCCGGGCAGGTCGTCGAAGTCCTCGCCGATTACAATTCCGAAGTGAAGGCCGACCAGGTCGTCGCCCGATTGAATCAGAACCAGATCAGGGCGCGGCTTGACGCGGCGCGCGCCGACCTCGCGCAGATGCGCGCACAAAAGCTTGTCACCGAAGGCCAGATCGAAAAGGTGCGCGCCGAAACCGAAAAGGCGAAGGCGGCGCAAGCCGACATGGAAGCGCAGGTTGCGCGCAACGAGGCGCTGCTCGCCGACGCGGAACGCAACCTCACGCGTCAGAGCGAATTGCGGTCCCGCGGCTTTGCTGCGGAATCGATCCATGAGACGGCGAAGGCAACGCGCGATGCACAATTCGCAGCACTCAATTCGGCGCGCGCGCAGGTGAATTCGGCAAAGGCCGCATTGCTGTCGCTCGCCGCCGATGTGCAGATCGCGCAGGCTAATCTCGAAGCGGTCAATGCGCAGATCCTGCAGCGTCAGGCAGCGGCGCGCCAGATCGAGGTCGATCTGCAGAATTCCGAAATCCGCTCGCCGGTCTCCGGTGTTGTCGTGCTGCGCAATGTCGAACTGGGTCAGACCGTCGCCGCTTCATTGCAGGCGCCGGAGCTGTTCCGCATTGCCGATGATCTGCGAAAGATGGAGATCTCCGCCAATATCGACGAGACCGATGTCGGCCGCATTAAGCCCGGCCAGCGCGTGACCTTTACCGTGAATGCGTTTCCCGGCCGCACCTTCGATGGCGTGGTCAAGCAGGTGCGCCTCGGCTCGCAGACGGTGCAGAATGTCGTCATCTACACCACCATTATCTCGATCGAGAATCCGCGCCGCGAATTGTTGCCGGGCATGACCGCGAATTTGCGCATCGAAACCGAGCGGCGCGACAATATCATCCGCATTCCAAACGCGGCCTTGCGCTGGCGCCCGCCGGTGGCCGCCGATCAGCCGCTCGTCGTGGCCAACGGATCGGTCTCTCCCGAGGGCGCTCCGCAGCAACGACGCGGACAGGGCGGCCCGACTGGCAGCGCTGGCGGCAAGAGCGGCTCGGAATTCCTCAACACCATCAAAACAGAACTCAAGCTCACGCCGGAACAGGTTCGCGACATCGATGCCGCTGCTGCCGAGATGCGGCAAAACATGATGGCGAATGCCAGCGCCGGCGGCGACGCCAGTGCGCGCCGCGAACACTTCCGCGCGGCCCGTGCCGGCCTCGAGCAACGCATCGCCGGCATCCTGACGCCGGAACAGAAGCCCGCGCTCGACGAGATTGTGAAACGCAATGCTGAAGCACGCGACGCACGCGCGACGCAAAGCGGCCGCATCTTCGTCGTCGGCAAAGACGGGCAGCCACAAGGCGTCACCATTCGCATTGGCGCGACCGATGGCGTCACCACCGAAGTGGCATCCGGACTTGATGCCGGCGAGGAAGTGATTGTGGGCGGCGGCTCACGCGCGAATGCCACGCAGCGTGGCCCGCGGTTCGGCTTCTAAAGGATCGATCGCTGTGATGTTCGGTGACGAGTTCTCTCCCCTGTACCTCCCCCTGAAAGGGGGAGGTCGGAGCGCGGAGCGATCCGGGTGGGGGTCATTTGCTGAGTTCGAAAAGGACCCTCTCCCCAACCCTCCCCCTTTTAGGGGGAGGGAGTCCACAAACGGCACGCGAACACCATGCCGCTGATCGAAACCGAAAATCTGAAGCGGCTATATCACCTCGGCGGTGAGACGGTGACGGCGCTCGGTGGTGTATCGCTGTCCATCGACGAAGGCGACTTCGTCGCCGTCATGGGACCGTCCGGTTCCGGCAAGTCAACCTTCATGAATGTCCTTGGCTGTCTCGACAAGCCGAACTCCGGAACGTATCGGCTCGATGGCGAGCCGGTGTCGACATTGAGCGGCGATGCGCTCGCCGCCGTGCGCAATCGCAAGATCGGTTTTGTGTTCCAGCAATTCCATCTGCTCGACCGGCTTGACGCCTTGTCCAACGTCGAACTACCGATGGTCTATGCCGAAACCGACCGCGCATCGCGCCGGGAGAAAGCCATCGCGTCGCTGAAGCGCGTCGGTCTTGGCGAGCGCATCCATCATCGTCCGACGCAATTGTCCGGCGGCCAGCAGCAACGCGTTGCCGTGGCTCGCGCGCTGGTGAATTCGCCGAAGATGCTGCTTGCCGACGAACCGACTGGCGCGCTCGACAGTCGCACCTCGGTCGAGCTGATGGCGCTGTTTCAGGAATTGAACCACGACGGCACCACGGTCGTCATCGTCACGCACGAACCCGATATCGCGGCCTACGCCAACCGCCTCATCCGCTTTCTGGACGGGCATGTGCTGTCCGATGTACGGCACGAACCGGTGAATGCGGCGACCGAACTGCAAGAGCTGATCGCCGCCTCACAGCCGCAGAAGGAAGCCGCCGAATGACAACCGGCGATGCGGTCATCTCCGCGCTCGATGCGCTCCGCCTGCACAAGCTGCGCAGCGCCTTGACCATGCTCGGCATCATCATCGGCGTTGCCGCGGTGATCGCGATGGTCGCCGTCGGCGGCGGCGCGCGCGAGCAGGTGATCGCGCAAATCCGCAGTCTCGGCTCCAATCTGCTGGTGGTGACGCCGGGCAATGTCACCGCCGGCGGCGTGCGCATGGGCTCGGGCGCAGCGTCAACGCTGACCGACGACGATGCCGCCGCCATCATGGCCGAAGTGCCGGGCGTTCAGGTGACGGCGCCGAACATGCGCGGCACCGCCCAGCTCATCGCCGGCGGCATGAACTGGGCCACCAGCGTGTTCGGCATCGACAATGGCTGGTTCGAAGCGCGCGACTGGGAGATCGAGCACGGCCGGATGTTCGAGCCGGAGGAGATCGCGCGCGGCGCCCAGGTTGCGCTGATCGGGCAGACGGTGGCGCGCAACCTCTATGGCGGCATCGATCCGGTCGGCCAGGAATTGCGCGTGCGCAACGTGCCGTTCCGCATCATCGGCATCATGAGCCGCAAGGGCCAGACCACCTGGGGACAGGATCAGGATGACGTCGTGTTCGTGCCGCTCAACACCGGCCGCCAGCGTGTGCTCGGCCGCAACCTGGCCAATGCGCGCGCGGTCGGGTCAATCTATGTGAAGGTGCGCGACGGCGAAGACATGAGCGCCGTCGAGCAGGAAGTGAAATCGCTGCTGCGTCAGCGCCACCGCCTCCAGCCCGGTCAGGAAGACGATTTCTCCACCCGCAATCTCGCCGATATCGCTGCAACGCGCGAAGCCAGCGCGCGCACGCTTGCGGTACTGCTTGCCGCGGTCGCAGGCGTGTCGCTTGCCGTCGGCGGCATCGGCATCATGAACATCATGCTGGTATCGGTCACCGAACGCACGCGCGAGATCGGGTTGCGCCTCGCGATCGGCGCACGGCAATGGGATATCCTGCGGCAGTTCCTGTTCGAGGCGACAGGTCTCGCAGCCATTGGCGGATTCATCGGCGTGCTGCTTGGCGTCGGCGCGGCTTACATCATCTCGAATGCCGCCGGCTGGCCGCTGTTGATCGAGCCGATGTCGATCGTGCTCGCCGTATTGTTCTCGGGATTGGTCGGCGTGTTCTTCGGGTGGTATCCGGCCTTGCGTGCCTCGCGCCTCGATCCGATCGAGGCGCTAAGGCATACGTAGATTTTCGCGGGATCCATACTCGCAGTGTAGATGTGGTTCCCGCTTGCACGAGGACCACAAGCATTACTTGTTACCCCAAACCTCTTCCGCCACTTCGACGATCATCCGCAGCTTGGCCCATTGCTGCTCTTCTGTCAGCACGTTGCCTTCTTCGGTCGAAGCGAAGCCGCATTGCGGCGACAGGCAGAGCTGATCGAGGCTGACATATTTCGTCGCCTCGTCGATGCGCCGCTTGATCGTGTCCTTCGCTTCCAGCTCACCGGTTTTGGTGGTGACGAGACCAAGCACGACCTTGCGATCCTTCGGCACGAACCGCAGCGGCTCGAACGTGCCGGCGCGCTCAGTGTCGTATTCCATGAAATAGCCGTGCACCTTGATGCGGTTGAACAGCACATCCGCCACCGGCTCGTAACCACCCTCGCCCTGGAAGGTGGAGCGATAATTGCCGCGGCACAAATGCATGGTGATGGTCATATCGGACGGAATATCCGCCATCGCCGCATTGATCAGATCACCGTAGGTGTTGGTCAGCTTGACCGGATCGTCGCCGGCCTTGATCTGCTTGTCGCGATATTGCGGATCGCACAGCATCGCGATGAACACTTCGTCGAGTTGCAGATAGCGGCAGCCGGCATCGGCAAAGCCCTTCACCGCCTGGCTGTAAGTCTCGCCAAGCTCCTTGAAGAACACGTCGAGCGAGGGATAGGCCTGTTCGGTTACAGAGGCGCGGCCGGTGCGGCCATACAGCGCGGAGGGAGACGGGATCGTCATCTTCGCGGTGCGGCTGGTATGGCTTTTCAGAAACTTGAAGTGCTCGATCATCGGATGGCCGCGATAGCCGAGCTCCGAGGTCACGTGCGCATATTCCGGCCGCACCTTCATGCCGGAGAATTGCACGCCCTGATCCGCCACATATTTCTCGATGCCGCCAAGGCCCCACAGAAAATCGAGATGCCACCATGAGCGGCGAAACTCGCCGTCGGTGATGGATTGCAGTCCGACTTCTTCCTGCTTCTTGATGACGCGCTCGATCTCGCGATCTTCGATCTCTTTCAGCTGCTCGGCCGTGATCTCTCTCTTGGCCTTCTTTGCGCGCGCCTCGTGAACGGCTTGCGGACGCAGCAGGCTGCCGACGTGATCTGCGCGAAACGGGCCTTGTCTGGTGGTCATGTATTTTCCTCTTTTAGAGTGTCCGAGGCTAGCTCCCAATCTTCGCTCATTCCCGCGAAGGCGGGAATCCAGAGCGTTCTTGCTCGGCGGCCCTGGGGCCCCCGCTTTCGCGGGGACGAGCGGAACAGAAACGATTATTACGATCCAGTCAGTTCCTTCCGCACGATCTTCGTGCCATCCACCATCGCCTTCATCTTGGCGAAGGCGACCGGACGCGGCAGGTACTTCATGCCGCAATCGGGCGCGATGACGAGACGCTCGGCCGGCACCACTTTCAACGCGGCGCGAATGCGACCGGCGACGGTTTCCGGATGTTCCACCGTCAGGTCGGCAAGATCGATGACACCGAGAATGATCTTCTTCGACGGCAGGGCCTTCAGCACCTCGAGATCGAGTTTCGGCTGCGCCGCTTCGATCGACACCTGATGCACGCCGGTATTTTCAAGCTCCGACAGGAATGAATAGCCGGTCGGCTTGTCGTGCACGACCGCGGCATAACCGAAGCACAGATGGATCGCGATGGTGCCGGTGACGCCGTCCAGCGCACGCGCCAGCGTCTTCAATCCATACTGCCGCGCCTTTTCCGGATGCTGCTGCATCCACGGCTCGTCGATCTGCACGATGTCGGCGCCGGCCGCGAACAGATCCTTGATCTCCTCATTCACCGCGACGGCGTAATCCATCGCCACGGCTTCCTCGCTCTTGTAGAAATCGTCCTGCGCCTGCTTCCCCATCGTGAAGGGGCCGGGCACCGTCGCCTTGATGGTCCGGTCGGTATTGGCCCGCAGCAGCTTCACGTCGCGCACTTCCACCGGATGCATGCGGCGGATCTTGCCGGCGACGCGCGGCACCGGAATCGGCTTGCCGGAGCGGTTGATCGTGGTGCCCGGATTGTCGAGATCGATGCCCTCGAGCGCGGTGGCGAAACGGTTGGAATAGCTTTCGCGGCGCTGCTCGCCATCGGTGATGATGTCGAGGCCGGCGCGCTCCTGATCGCGGATCGCCAGCAGCGTCGCGTCATCCTGCGCAGCTTCGAGATGTTTCTCCCCGACCAGCCACAGATCGTGCATACGCACGCGCGGCACCTGCTTGGACAGCCTCTCGCGGTCGATCAGCCACTCCGGTTGTGGGTATGAGCCAACTAAACTGGTGGGAAGCAACATCGACAGCACTCCATGTCATCTGCACCGCCCCGAACCGTGGGAGCGGCGGGCGCGCAAGAGACGCGCCTGTGGGACCGCTTCTTAGCAGGAGTGATCAATAAATGCCCCTTCCCATCGCTCCGCCCCCACGCGCATGACGAGCGCCTGACTCTGGCCAACCTCGAAGCCGGCGCTGTGCCGGGTCGCCGGTTGATGGGGAGGCA
>JAFAFP010000063.1 GCA_023423415.1 Pseudomonadota bacterium
TTTCCTGCCCGGCGGCGGGGTCGGCCCCGACGCCTCGCCGCCCGAAAAGGTTTATTTCATCGTCTCGGGCGAACTGACCGTGATCGTCGACGGCAAGGAGCACGTGCTGAAGGCGAACGACAGCTGCTACATCGGCGCCAACGAGACACGCGAGATCATCAATCGCTCGAACGACTTCTGCACCATCGTGGTGGCGATGCTGCCGCCGCGCGCGCAATAAGAAAGACGTCATTCCGGGGCGCGAGCATTAGCTCGCGAACCCGGAATCCAGAAACACCAACCCAGCATATGGATTCCGGGCTCGCGAACTTCGTCCGCGCCCCGGAATGACTGGTGGAGGAATCCGTCCATGTCCGAAGCATTCCTGAAAAACCCCCTCTCCCTGTTCGACATCCGTGGCAAGACCGCCATTGTCACCGGCGCCTCCGGCGCGTTTGGCGCACTCGCGGCAAAGGTTCTGGCTGGCGCAGGCGCCAATATCGTGATCGCCGCCGGCAATGCCGACGAACTGAAGAAGACCGCTGCCGAATGCGAGGCGCTCGGCGCAAAAGTTCAAAGCGTCGCGGTGCGTCCGAATTCGGAGGCCAATTGCGAGAAGATCGTCAAAGCGGCCGTCGATCAATTCGGACGCGTCGACATTCTCGTCGTCGGCTCCGGCAAGAACGATGTGTCGAAGATCGTCGATATGGCACCGGAGCGCTTCCTCGACGTGATGGACGCCAATGTCACGCAAAGCTGGCTGATGGCGCGCGCCGCCGGCAAGCAGATGCTGGCGCAGGGCGCAAATGGAAAAACTTCGGGCAAGATCGTGCTGATGTCATCGGCGCGCGGGCTGCTCGGTCATCCCGCCGGCTACACGGCCTATTGTGCGTCCAAGTCCGCTGTAGACGGCATCACCAAGGCACTCGGTTGCGAATGGGGCGATACCGGCATTACGGTGAATGCGATCGCGCCAACCGTGTTTCGCTCCGCGCTGACGGCCTGGATGTACGAGGACACCGACAAGGCGAAGGATGTGCGCAAGGGCTTCCTGTCGCGCGTTCCGAAAGGTCGCCTCGGTGAACCCTCCGATCTCGCAGGCCCCCTGCTCTTCCTCGCATCGGCCGCATCGGACTTCTATACCGGTCACATCCTTTACGCCGACGGCGGTTACACGGCGGGATGATCATGGCGGACAAGGCACGCATTGCGGTCATCGGTGCGGGGTTGATGGGCCATGGCATTGCGCAGGTGTTTGCGCTGGCCGGCCACGACGTGACGATCACAGACTCCTTCACCGCGAACCTCGATACGGTGAAGCAACGCATCAGCAGCAACCTCCGCGATCTAGGCGACGATCCGGATGCGGTCCATCGCGTGACCCCGCACGCCAATCTCGCCGCCGCCGTACGCGACGCGGATTACGTCGTCGAAGCGGTGCTGGAAGATCTGCCGCTGAAGCAGAAGCTGTTCGATGAAATCGAGAAGCGTGTGCGGCCGAATACGATCCTCGCCAGTAATACGTCAGTCATCCCCATTACCAAGATCATGGAAGGGCTGAAGCATCGTGAGCGCGCACTCGGGACGCATTGGTGGAATCCGCCCTATCTCGTACCGCTGGTCGAGGTGATCGGCACGGAATGGACCGCGCCGAAGACCATCGAATGGACGATGGCCTTGCACAAGGCGATCGGAAAGACACCGGTGCATGTGAAGAAGGATGTTGCCGGCTTTGTCGGCAATCGCCTGCAGCACGCGCTGTGGCGCGAGGCGATTGCCCTTGTCGAACACGGCATCTGCGATGCCGAAACGGTCGATACGGTGATCAAGGCCGCCTTCGGGCGCCGGCTTGCTGTCCTGGGCCCGCTCGAGAATGCTGATCTCGTCGGCACCGATCTCACGCTCGCGATCCACAAGACCGTATTGCCAGAGATCGAAAGCCGTCCCGGTCCTTCACCCTATCTCGAGAAGCTGGTAGCGGACGGCAAACTCGGCTTCAAATCCGGTGAAGGCTTTCGCAAGTGGACGTCGGAGCAGCAGCAGGAATTGCGCGCCAAGGTCACCCATCATCTCAAACAGGCGCGTGCGCAGGACGCCTGATCATTGTTCAACACAACGGAGGAAGGTCGATGCGTGTCACTCACTCGGCAATTCCGGACAGGGCCGCAGCGCGATTTCCCGGGCTTCTGCAGGCGGCACTCCGACCATTCCGAGCAGATTGACCACGGCATCATCCATCTTATCGATATGAATTCTCTGATCGCATACCGCGAGGCTGAACCCGACAATGGCATGCGTCGCCATACGCCAGGCCAGGTCGGGATCGTCGGTGCGATAGCGGCCTGCGGCGGCCGCGTTTCGAATATCGCGGATCGCATACGGCCCCATTGCGCGATACATCGCGTCCGCAATCACTTCGGATCGGCGCAGCAGCCAGCGCCAACGATGATCGGTCGTCGCCGCCTTCATGACATTGCGAATGCCGAAGGCGTAGACCTGCCCGGGATCGTCGAATGTGTTTGTCACCGCTTCGATGCGCTGCGACAACAGGTCCATGACGCGCTCCATAACGGCCATCGCCAGTTCGTCCTTGGATGCAAAGTAGTTGTAGACCGTGCCTGCGCCCACATCGGCCAGTTCGGCAATTTCCGCCATCGTTGCGGCATCGATGCCTTTGCTGGCCATGACCTGGTGCCCGGCTGCCAACAAGGCTTCGCGGTTGCGACGTTTGCGGCGGTCGCCCCGCGTCTCCTTCCCATCGGTCCGAAAGTTATGGAGGCTCATATATGAATCACAATCAGAACCGTCGTTCCCGTTCAGCGCCAAAGTATCATTAAGTCACGAAAAGATAAGGAACAATCTTAGCTCAAGGCACTTCGTTCAGCCCTGAATGAAAGCCCACTTCAGGCCTAGATTCCAGAGCATCAATCAAATTTGACTGATATTCACCCTACGATAACGTTCACATCCACACCGCCAACGAAAAGTTTCGACAACAGGGCGGATGGGAGGAGCATGTGATCCAGACGTTTCCGCAGGACCGCGCTGCCAAACGCAAGATGTTGCTCGACGGCGTTGCGTCGATCAGTGACACGCTCAAGTGGTCAGGACCAAAGAGCGAAGAACTCGGAACGCTTGCACCTGAGGCCGTCACAGCGTTACGCGATTCAGGCATGTTCCGCCTCAAGCTGTGTGCCGAGATGGGAGGCGCCGAAGCCGATCCTGTGACCGAAATGCTGGTGCTGGAGAATCTCGCCTACAACGATCTGACCAGCGGCTGGTGCACGATGGTCGGCGCCACAGCGATCGCTTCGCTTGGTACTTTCCTCACGCCGAGCGGTCTTGCCAAGGTTTTCCAGAACGGATCAATTCCGACCGCATCGATCTCATTCTTTCCGGCCGGACGCGCCAAGCGCGATGGCAATGGTTATCGGCTCAGCGGCCGCTGGCGCTTCAACAGCGGCATTCGTCATGCGGAATGGGTGGTTGGCGGCACGGTGATCGAAGATGCCAAGCCCGGCGAGCCGGCGGTCATATTCGCAGCAATTCCCGCAGCAGACGTTACACTCTACGACAATTGGGGTGGCGTGACGGGATTGCGAGGCACCGGCTCCTGCGATTGCTCGATCGAAAACTATTTTCTGCCGGAAGACCAAAGCTTTGTCTGGGATCTGCTGAAGCCTGCGCCGGTGCGCGGAGGCGTGTCATACCTGCTTCCGCCATTCGCCTATGTGGCGAAAGAACACGGCAGCGTCGCCCTCGGTGGCGCGCGGCGTGCGCTCGACGAGCTGATCACCATTGCCACCACGACCAGGGGTACTTTCCGCGCCTCCAAGCTGGACGAACGCCAGGTGGTGCATCGCTTCATCGCCGAAGCGGACATCAAGCTACGGTCAGCGCGCGCTCTGATGCACGAGCGATATGAAGCGCTGTACGACAAGGTGAATGCCGGCCAGTTGCCTGACGGAGCCGACATCGCCGATGTACGGGCGATCTGCGTCTATGCCACCGACGTCGCCATATCGGTCGCGACCATGGCCTATCATTTCGCTGGAAATACAGGCCTGCATCATCCTAACGTAATCGGACGTCTGTTGCGCGATCTGAACACCGCCGGCATCCATCAGGTTATGAGCGACACCGCTTACGAAAATCACGGCAAGTTTCGATTGGGCCTGCCGACCGATCCGCTTGCCTGACGACGATCAATACGGTGTGCCAAGCTTTTGGCACACCGCACCAAAACAACAAGGGGCGCAATCAAGACGCCTCGTGGCACGAATTAACAGGAGGGAAGCATGTCAAACTACGACAGCAAGAAGGGCGGACTCTCGCGCCGTCATATGATCCAGGCCGGCATTGGAGCGGTGGCTGCGCCTGCCGTTCTCAACATCATTCCGGTCCATGCGCAGAGCCGCGTGATCAAGATCGGTCACGTCAATCCGCGCACCGGGCCGCTGGCCGGCTTCGGTGAGGCGGACACCTTCATCATCGAACAGGTGAAGGGCGTCATCGGCAAAGGCATCCAGAGTGGTGGCAAGACTTATCCGGTCGAAATCATTTCTCGCGACAGCCAGTCGACTTCGACACGTGCCGCGGATGTCGCCTCCGAACTGATCCTGCGCGACAAGGTCGACATCCTGCTGGGCGCTTCTGCACCCGACACCACCAACCCAGTGGCCGACCAGGCGGAAGTGAACGAAGTCCCCTGCATCACCACCAACTGTCCGTGGCAACCTTATTTCTTCGGCCGCAAGGGCGATCCAAAAAAGGGTTTCACCTGGACCTACCACTTCTTCTGGGGGCTTGAGGACGTCATCGCTTCATTCCTCTCGCTCTGGGATTCGGCCCCAACCAACAAGGTCGTCGGCGGCCTGTTCCCGAACGACGCCGACGGCAACGCCTGGGGTGACAAGGAGCTTGGCCTGCCGCCTGCACTCGCCAAGGCTGGGTACAAACTGTTCGATCCTGGCCGCTATCAGGTCATGAACAACGACTTCTCCTCGCAGATCGCCGCGTTCAAGGCGCAGGGCGCGGAGATCGTCACCGGCAACATGATCCCGCCGGACTTCGCGACATTCTGGTCGCAAGCGGCACAGCAAGGCTTCAAGCCGAAGATCGTCACCATCGGCAAGGCTTTGCTGTTCCCGTCGGTGATCAATTCGCTTGGTGCGCGCGGCAACGGTCTGACCACCGAAATCTGGTGGACGCCGAACCATCCGTTTAAATCCGGCCTCACCGGTCAGAGCGCCAAGGAATTGTCCGACGCCTACATGAAGGCATCGAGCCGGCCCTGGTCGCAACCGATCGGCTTCCAGCACGCGCTGTTCGAAGTCGCGATCGACGCCCTGAAGCGATCCAAATCGCTGGAGCCCAAGGCGATCCTCGATTCGATCGTGGCGACGAACTACCAGTCGATCGTCGGGAAAATTAACTGGGACGGCAAGCCGGTGAAAAACGTCAGCAAGACGCCGCTGGTGGCTGGTCAATGGCAGCGCAAGAATGACGCCTTCGATCTCGTCATCACCACCAATAAGCCGGCGCCGGAGATCCCGGTAGGCGGCAAGCTGGAATTGTTGGGATAGATGCTTCTCCACTCCCGCATGCGGGGCGAGGTCGACCGCCGCAGGCGGTCGGGTGAGCGGGACGTCCCACACAAGTCGCTTCATGGAGAAGCCCCTCACCCCGACTCTCTCCCCGCTAAAGCGGGGAGAGGGAGCACGCTGTGTCAGACGGATTGCCGATGTCCATCCTCACCCTCTCCTCTCTCTCCAAACGGTTCGGCGCCATTGTCATTGCCAATGGTGTCGATCTGGCCGTGAATGATGGCGAGGCGCTTGGCATTCTGGGACCTAACGGAGCGGGCAAGACCACGCTGTTCGGCATGATCACCGGCACGGTGACGCCGGATGCTGGACGCGTCGTGTTTCAGGGTGAAGACATCACGCATCTTGCGCCCGACAAGCGTTGCCGCAAAGGCATCGCCCGCGCCTTCCAGGTCCCGCAGCCATTTGGCGGCATGACCGTGTTCGAGAATCTCGTCGTTGCCGCAGCCTTCGGTCAGCGCAAAAGCGAGCACGACGTTTACGCACAGAGTGTCGAAATCATTGAACGCTGCGGCCTCACCGCGAAGATCAACAGGCCGGCCGGTGCCCTCACCCTGCTCGATCGCAAGCGACTGGAACTTGCCCGCGCTCTCGCAACCAACCCCAAGCTCTTACTGCTTGATGAAGTAGCGGGCGGACTGACCGAGCATGAGTGCCACGCCCTGGTGACGCTGATCTCGGACATTCGAAAGTCGGGAATGACCATTGTGTGGATCGAACACGTGATCCACGCACTGACCGCCGTGGTCGATCGCGTGGTTGTCTTGCACGGCGGCGCTTTCATTGCACAGGGTGAGCCACAGAACGTGATCCGTGATCCCAAAGTCGCCGAAATTTACATGGGCATCGAAGCCGATGCGTGAGCGCTGATGATGGAATGGGTCAACACCATTGTGCAGGGCGTGTTGCTGGGCGGTCTTTACGCCATGTTCGCGGCCGGACTGTCGCTGATCTTCGGCATCATGCGGCTGGTCAATATCGCACATGGCGATCTGATCGTGCTCGCGGCCTATGTTGCGCTGCTGGTCACGGATTTGCTCGGCATCAACCCGCTTCTCTCGCTCGTCGTCGTCATTCCGATCATGGCGCTGATCGGTTATCTGCTGCAGCGCACGATCCTCAATCCGACGCTCGGCGACGATTTGTTGCCGCCGCTGCTAGTCACCTTCGGGCTCTCGATCATCATCCAGAACGGCCTGCTCGAATTGTTCACCGCCGACAGCCGCAAGCTGAATGCCGGACCGATCGAAATTGCGAGTCTGCAGATCGCGCAAGGACTTACGATCGGCATTCTGCCTCTGATCCAGTTCATCGTCGCCATCGCCGTCATCGGGGGCCTGCAGTTGCTCTTCTACCGCACCGCCATCGGCCGCGCCTTCCGCGCGACATCGGACGATCAATCGACCGCGCAACTGATGGGCCTCGACAACCGGCACGTGTTCGGACTTGCGATGGCGCTGTCGCTCGCTGTCGTCGCCATCGCCGGCGTGTTCCTTGCGGTGCGCGCCAACTTCGATCCGTCGATCGGGCCGGCGCGACTGATCTTCGGTTTCGAAGCCGTCATCATCGGCGGCCTCGGCTCGATGTGGGGCACGCTCGCCGGCGGCATCATTCTTGGAGTCGCACAGGCAATCGGCGCACAGATCGATCCCGGCTGGAATCTGCTCGCCGGCCACCTCGTATTCCTCTTCATTCTCGCGATCCGGCCGCAAGGCCTGTTTCCGAAGGTGCAGTGATGAGCGCGAGCACCTTCACCGTTCAGCACGCGACACGCTTCAGCCGCGTCGGTATGAGCGTGCTGGCGCTCCTACTGATCGCGCTCGCCGCCGCCCCCTACTGGGCCGATCGCGGCGACCTCCGCCTTCTTGCGGAAATCTTCGCCTATATCGCGCTCGCGAGTTTGTGGAATCTGTTGGCCGGCTATGCCGGCCTCGTCTCGGTCGGACAGCAGGCCTATGTGGGTCTCGGCGCTTACTTGCTGTTCGGTCTTGCGATGTTCGCAGGTATCCCGCCGCTCTGGACCATCCCGGTCGCGGGGGCCGCAGCAGCGCTGGTCGCGATCCCGGTCGCGTTTCTGATCTTCCGCCTGCGCGGACATTACTTTGCAATCGGCACCTGGGTGGTGGCGGAGGTCTTCCGCCTGTTCGCATCGCAGGTGTCGGCGCTTGGCGGTGGCTCCGGCACCAGCCTGCCGGCGCAGATCGTGGTCTCAATGGCCGAGACGCGGCAGATGCGCGAATTCCTGATCTACTGGGTGTCGCTCGCTTTGCTTGTCGTCATCCTCGGCATCATCGTGATGCTGTTGCGATCGCGTTATGGTCTGGCCCTCACCGCGATCCGCGACAACGAAACCGCGGCGCTGTCGAACGGCGTCGATGTGAAACGCACCAAGCTGATCGTCTATGTCATCACCGCCGGCGCCACGGCGATGGTGGGCGCGCTGATCTTCCTACAGAAGCTGCGCATCTCCCCCGATACCGCCTTCAGCATCAATGACTGGACCGCCTTCGTCATCTTCATCACCGTCATTGGCGGCGTCGGGCGGCTGGAAGGACCGATCATCGGCACGATCATTTTCTTCGTCCTGCGGCAGACCATGTCTGATCTCGGCGCACTTTATCTGCTCATGCTCGGGCTGGTCGCAATCGGGGTCATGCTGAAAGCGCCCAAGGGGTTGTGGGGCTATGTCGCCGACCGCTACGGCTGGCAGCTCTTCCCGCTGGCGCGGCACGTCGTGCTACCGGACAAGGACCGCAAACCGTGACGCCTGTCGATTTCCACGCTCATCTCGTCGATCCGGCAATCTACGCGGAAACGCAACGCTGGAGCATCTTCGCGCAAACGAGCGACCCTACCCGCAGCGCATCCGTCATCGCCCGCATGGCCGACATCGACGACCGTGTCGCCGCAATGAACAAGATCGGTGTCGGCATCCAGGTGCTGTCATCGAGCCTTGTTCATCAATGTACCTATGATGCGGATCCGGCCGATGCGTTGCGCCTTGACCGGGCGATGAACGAGCACATCGCCGCAGCCGTCGCCGCGCGACCGAACCGCTTTCGCGGTCTCGGCAGTGTGCCGCTCCAGGCGCCGGACCTCGCCGCGAAGGAGTTGGCGCGCTGCGTGAAGGAGCTCGGATTGAGCGGCGTCACAATCTCCACGCGCGTAGGCGATCGTGAGATCGGCGAAGAGACGCTGAAGCCGTTCTGGGAGCAAGCCGAGGCGCTGGGCGCCGTGGTGTTCATCCATCCGGCCGGAAACCACGCCACGCGCTTCCGCAAATTCCAGCTCTGGAACTCCATCGGTCAATCGTTCGAGGAAGCGATGGCGATTGCGTCGCTGTTTTACGAGGGCGTCCTTGACGCCTATCCCCGCTTGAAGATCGTCGTATCCCACGGCGGCGGCTACATGCCGTATTATCTCGGCCGGATCGCGCGCAACTACATTGAGAAGCCGGCAACGCGTGCGAATATGAGCAAACCGCCGATCGACTATGTGCGGATGCTCCATTACGACACCTGCGTCTATGACAGCGACACACTGGACGATCTGGTTCGCGTCGTCGGCCCGGAACGGATCGTCATCGGCTCCGACTATCCGGTCGGCGACATCACGCCAGTCGAATTTGTGCGCAACTGCGCACGACTGGATACCGCTCAGCAGGAGATGGTGTTATCCGGCAACGCGATGCGTTTGCTGAGCACCGGTCTTTGAAATTTCATGGTCGGGATCGACTCGCGCATGACGGCACCTACTCTTTCTCCAGCCCGATCTCCTTCACCACCTTGCCCCACGCATCGTACTGCGCGCGAACATAGGCCGCTGCCTGCTCCGGCGTGCCGGCACCATCGCTGTAGAACCCGGCCTTCTGCATGCGCTCGGCCACGTCCGGATCTTTCAAAACGGCATCCAGCTCGCGGTTGAGCTTTTGTACGACGGCGGGTGGCGTGCCGGCCGGCGCCGCCAGCACGAACCAGCCGATGAAGTCAAACCCCGGATAAGTCTGCGCGATTGGCGCTACTTGTTCGAAGCCGGGCACTTTGGCGGCCGAACTGGTCGCAATCGCGCGGAGCTGATCGCGCGCCATGAACGGCGCCGCCGACGGCACCGCCAGAATGGCCACCTGCACGCGGCCGGCAACGGTGTCCTGAATACCCTGTGGCATCGCCGCATAGGGCACTTGCGTCAGATGCACACCGCCAAGCTTGCTGAGCCACGCTGTTAGCATGCCGGAGAAATTGCGCTGGCCGTCGGTCGCGACCGAAAGGCTACCCGGCTTCGCCTTCTCCAACGCTATCAGTTCGGGAAGCGTTTTCGCCGAAACGCTCGGATGCACCATGATGAAGAATGGCACCCGCGCGATCGAGCCGACCATCACGAAGTCCTTCTCCGCTGCATAAGGCAACGTTTTGAAGGTATGCGGATTGGTGACAAGCGCCGCTGCGGTCGCGAACAGCAAGGTGTAGCCATCGGGTTCAGCGCGGGCGACGGCTTGCGCGCCGATGACATTGCCGGCACCCGGGCGATTTTCTACGATCACCTGCTGGCCAAGGGCCTTTCCAAGTTTTTCGCCGATCAGTCGCGCGATGATATCGGGTGTTCCGCCCGCAGCCTGCGTGACGACAAACCGGATCGGACGGTCAGGCCACTGCGCTTGAGCGCAAACCGGAAACAGTAAAAGGCATAACGACACAATTGCCCGGACGAGCATGCGTTTCCCCCTTTTGTAATCCCGGCCGTTATGTTTCGGCTGGTGATGTGAGGGAAACTATATCAGCCTGCCCAGTGCGGCTCCACCAACACACTCACGTTTCTGACGTTTTATGTACCACCATGCAGGACAGTCGCCGCCAGTTCTGATGACGTTGTAGCCTTGCGCATGCTCCGGATCGTATCGGTTGATCTCAGTGTTCGCGATATGGCCGCCAACGGACCAAGCAGATCGCCCGAGGACTTAGCCGGCAACAACACCATAAAAACAATGTCAACTGGCTTGCCGTCCATCGACTCGAATTCGATCGGTCGCTTCAGCCTCATCAACACGCCATAGGGCTTTGTCACCACGTCAACGCGCGCATGCGGGATAGCGACTCCTCCACCGGTTCCTGTAGAACCCAGGTCTTCACGCTTGCGCAGCTCTGACGCGATCAAATCAGCAGAAACACCAAGCGCCGAGGCTGCGCGATTGGCCAGCTCTCGCAGGGCCTGATCCTTGTTTGTGCAGCCGGCATCAACAATCACATCCGCCGGCGAAAGAAATTCTGAGATTTTCATTACAGTCCTATTCGGGCGCCCGTAGGCGATAGCCGATACCTGTTTCTGTTAAGATGTACTGCGGACGCTCTGGATCGGCCTCGATCTTCTGGCGCAGTTGACGCACATAGACCCGCAGATACTGTGCGTCAGTCAAATCGTCCCACAGTTGTCCAAGCAAGAACTTGTGCGTGAGCACCTTGCCTGCATGCTGCACAAGAACGCGAAGGAGTTCGTATTCCTTCGGCGAAAGCTTCACATCCTGATCGCCACGCTTGACGATTCTGCGAACAAGATCGACCGAGAGGTCGCCCACACGAAAGACCGGCCGCTCGCCCTGCACCTGCAATTGGTGACGTAGTGCTGCCCGCATTCGCGCCAGAAGTTCATCCATCCCGAATGGCTTGGTGACATAGTCATCGGCGCCGAGATCCAGCGCACGGACCTTACCAGCCTCATCACCGCGACTCGACAAGACGACGATCGGGACGCTCTCATTTCGCGCTCGGAGTTTTCCCAGAAGTTCATGGCCATCGATGTCGGGCAGCCCAAGATCGAGGATGATTAGGTCCGGTTTTTCATCCAGCAGTCCTAAGGCGTTCCTACCATTCGATGCCTCGAAAATCTGATAGCCTTGCGTGCTCAATCCCATGCGCAAGAGCTTGCGAATGGGCGGCTCATCATCGATTACAAGAACTTTGACAGGTGCGGCGCTCATGCGGCTGAACTGATGTCCTGAACGGCTGGAATCGGCAATCTGATGGTGAAGACCGCACCAGTTCGGTCTCGACGATTGGCCGCCGTAATCGTTCCATGCATTGCTTCCACAAAGCCGCGCGAAATAGCAAGCCCAAGCCCTGTTCCAGCCCGGACATAGTCGCCCTTCTGTGCGCGGTAGAACTTGTCGAAGATTTGCTCCAGATCGGCATCGGGGACACCGGGGCCCTCGTCAAGGATCTGCAGGGTTACAGCGCTTTCGTCCCGCCACCCTTCCAGACGGATGGTGGTACCCGCTGAGGCGTATTTGGCCGCATTGTCGAGAAGGTTGAACAGCACTTGTTCGAACAGTACTGCATCCACTTTGATCATCGGCAAATCAGCGGCCAGTTCTAGATCGACACGATGTCCGGACAGGATTTTGTGCGCGCGTTGCAGAGCGGAGCCGACGATCTCGTCGACATCGTGCAAAGCAGAATTGGGCGCGACTGCCCCGGATTCGAGTTTGGTCATGTCGAGCAAATTGGCGATGAACCGATTAAGCCGTTCCGATTCGTCTATGATCGTTGCCAGGAGATCGGCTTTCTCCGCATCATTCAGCTTACCAGACAAATCCCGCAAGGTACCGGCCGACCCGATAACAGCAGCCAATGGCGTTTTGAGATCGTGAGAAATAGACGTGAGCAAGGCTGACCTGAGGCGGTCAGCTTCCATCGTCCGCTTCACCCGGTCCATGTCTTCGACAAGATGCACACGTTCGATCGCAAGCGCACCCTGATCGATGAGGGCATCGAGCAACCGCCGTTCATCGGGCGTCAGCAACGGCCCCTGCTTGTCGCTATCAATGCCCACGACACCGATGGCGCCGCGACCAGTGCGCATCGGCAGAAACAATCTCTTGGTTCCGGGAAGCGTGTCGGATCCACGACCGGCTGCGCGATCATTTTCCCACGCCCATTTCGCCGCCGCGAGGTCGGCTTCATCAAGGACGTCCTCTGGGGGATATCCGGCTTTCACTACGAGCGATCCGTCCTGGGGCAGAAGAAGAACCACCCTCACCCGCAGCATCAATGCCGTCTGATAGGCCGTTGCCCAAAGGACGTCGTCGAGCGTGCCGACGCCGGCCAGTTTTCGGCTGAATGTATACAGCAGCTCGGTCGTTCGCGCGCGACTCATCGCTGTCACAGCCTGCGTGCGGACGCGCGCGGCCACATTCGATACGATGAAGGCCATCAGGATGAAGAAGACAAATGCGGCAACGTTGGTCGGATCGGCAATGGTGAAGGTATATGTCGGCGGCAAAAAGAAGAAATTGTAGCAGAGCGATCCAACCACGCTGGCGAAAAGCGACGGCCAGAGACCAAATCTGACGGCGACGCCGACCACTACAGTTAGGAACACGAGGTCGACATTCTCGATTCCCAACCACGGCTCGATAAGTTTGCTGACCGCCAGCGCTGCCATCGTCGCAAGCAACGCGGTCGAGTAGGAACGGATATCAAATTTTGTCCCGTTGTCCGGCGCAGTCCGCAGGTCCTTCGAAGATATGGTCTCGCTGCTGAGATCCTCGCCGGCGATGACATGTACACTGATATTGCCAGACCGCCGGACCAGCTCATGTACGATGGATCCATGCAGAATCTCAAACCATCGCGATCGGCTGGATTTGCCGATGACAATGTGCGTGACATTGTTCTGATGGGCATATCCGATGATATCGTCCGCAATGCGCCGATCCCCGCCAGGGATCGTCACGGCATCCCCACCCAGGGCCTCCGCAAGACGTAACGTATCGGCAATGCGATCACGCTCCACTTCCGCCAGCTGAACGCTTCGCGGGCTTTCGATATAAAGTGCTGTCCAGGAGCCATGCAGGCGCTCAGCAAGACGCTTGGTGTAGCGAACCAGCGCCGCGGCACGCGGATCCTCACTGACGCAAACCAGGACGCGCTCTCCAGCCGCCCAAGGCCCCCGGATTGCATGCTCCCGCATCTGATCGAACAGCTGATCGTCGACGCGCTCCGCCGTGCGGCGG
>JAFAFP010000070.1 GCA_023423415.1 Pseudomonadota bacterium
TGGCCCATGATGGTGACGACGGGCGCGCGCGGCAACAGATCCGCCGGATCGTCGGCGACGTCGAACAGACCTTCTTCAACGTCAGATTCGGCGACGCGCTTGACGGTATGGCCGAGTTCTTCCGCAATCAGCTGCGCGGTATCGGCATCGATCACGTCGTTGATCGTCGCCATGTGACCCTGCTTCATCAGCATACGGATCACGTCGACGCCACGTTCGGCCATGCGGTTGGCCAGTTCCTGGATCGTGATGGTTTCCGGAATGACGACTTCGCGTGCGATCTTTTCCTTCGCGTCATCGGCATGATGGCCCTTCAGGCGCTGCGTACGGCGCCGGAACGAGGCGACCGAGCGCTCACGCACATCGTCGGCGCTCATGGCCGTGACGAGCGTCAGACGCCCGCGTTGCTTGGGAGGACCCGAGCGTGTCGGCTTTGGTGCGACGACCGGAGGACGGGCAGGGCCCGGCGCGCCAGGACGGCGTGTTCGCGGCGCTTCCTCGTCTTCGGCCTGCAGAGTCTGGCGTGCGGCGCCCAATCGAGGAGCGCCGGGGCCGGCGGCGGGAGCGCCAGGGCTGGCAGCCGCTGCGCCGCCTGCAGGGGCGGCCGGCTTGCTGTCTTCGCCGAACCGCTTCTTGGCTTCCTGCTCGGCCTTGCGCTTTGTCTCTTCTTCGCGCCGGTGACGTTCGTCCTCTTCGCGCTTGCGCGCTTCAGCGGCCTCGCGTTCGGTTTTCTCGGCCTCTTCGCGACTCTTGCGGCGGCGCGCGTCTTCCTCGGCGATCTTGCGCTCTTCGGCTTCGCGCACCCGCGCGTCGGCAAGCGCATGGGCGCGCGCATTGCGTTCTTCGTCGGTCAAGGTGCGCAGCACGACGCCGGACGATTTCGACGGCGTTGCCGGCTTGCTCGGCGGCGGTGCGGGGCGCTTCGGTACGACCGGCTGTTCAGCAACAGGCTCTGGCCTGGTCTCGGCGGGTTTGCCGATCGTGCGGCGCTTCACCGTTTCGACCACGACTTGCTTGCTGCGGCCGTGGCTGAAGCTCTGGCGCACCACGCCCGTTTCGGTGCGCGGTTTCAGCGTCAGCGTTTTTCCGCCGCCGATCTTCTTGTCGCCAGGTGTCTTCGTATCGCTCATTCCGATTCCGTTCCTTTGGGGCCTTTTTCCAACACGTCGTTCCAGCCCGGCCCGCTGGTTTCGCCGGTGCGAAAGCGCATCATGCGCTGACAACGCGTGAGGAAGCCCTGGCTTGCTGGTCCGGCAAGCAGGGCTGCATGTATCACATTTGACCGTCCCAATGCCAAATCCAATTGCATACCGGAAAATGCCCGGATGACCGGGATTTCGGCGGCACCGTCATTCGGGTTGCGGTGCAAGAGCCCCGCAATCTTGCGCGCCCCCTCCGGGGAACCGTCCGAGGCGTGCAGCAGAGCCAGCAATTCACCTCGCGGGATCGCTGCTTCTACCTTGGTAAAGCCGGTCACCACCTCGCCGGCCTTGCCGGCGATGGCGAGGGCGTCGAGCGCCGCACGTTCCAGCATGCGGTCGGTCAAATCGGCCAGTTCCGGCTCGCTCCGGACGTCGCGTTTGAAACCCTTGGCGAACAGCTTGCGCCGGATTGCCTGCTCAACCGCGGTGCGGGTGGCCGTCACCCACAGTCCCCGGCCGGGGAGGTTCCGCTTCACGTCGGGGACGGCCTGTCCGTCCGGCCCAACCACGAAGCGGATCAGATCGCCAACCGGCCTCACCTTGCGTGTCACGACACACAGGCGCTCGGTCGCGGACCCTTTGTTGGGGCCGCGATCCAGAGGGCTATCGTCGAGCCTCCCGAGCATGCCGATGTTTCACCTCACGCGCCTGCAGTTTCTTCGGCTTCTTCAGCCGGCTTTGCGAGCTCGTCTTCGCTGATCCAGCTCGCCTTGACACGCGCCTGCATCACGATCGCCTCGCATTCATCGCGGCTGAGGTCGAAACCGTCCAGAATGCCGGGCTCCCGCTTGGTTTCGCCGTCCTTGCGTTCGGTCCAGCCGGCCAGATCATCAGTGGCGCAGCCAGCCAGATCCTCGATCGTCTTGATGCCGTTTTCACCGAAGGCAACCAGCATTTTCGACGTCACGCCCGGCACCTCTTTCAGGACGTCTTCGACGCCAAGCGCGCTGCGCTTCTCGTCATATTCGCCTTCGATGCGCTCAAGATATTCTCTGGCGCGGGACTGCAGTTCTTCCGCTGTCTCCTCATCGAAACCTTCGATGGTCGCCAGTTCCTTGACGTCAACCAGCGCCAGTTCCTCGACTGTGGTGAAGCCTTCCGACGCCAGCAATTGTCCGACCACCTCGTCCACATCGAGCGCTTCGATGAAGGTTTTGGTTCGGTTCTGGAATTCGGTCTGGCGACGCTCGGATTCCTCCTGCTCGGTCAGAATATCGATATCCCAGCCGGTCAATTGGGATGCGAGACGCACATTCTGGCCGCGGCGGCCAATTGCCAGGGACAACTGGGCATCCGGAACGACAACTTCAATACGTTCCTTGTCTTCGTCGAGGACCACCTTGGCCACTTCAGCGGGCGCTAGCGCATTGACCACGAAAGTGGCGATGTCCTGCGACCACGGAATGATGTCGATTTTCTCGCCCTGCAGCTCGTTCACCACCGCCTGCACGCGCGAACCACGCATACCGACGCAGGCGCCGACCGGATCGACCGAGGAATCACGCGAAATCACGGCGATCTTGGCGCGCGAGCCCGGGTCGCGGGCGACAGCGCGGATCTCGACAATGCCGTCGTAAATTTCAGGCACTTCTTGCGCAAACAGCTTCGCCATGAATTGCGGGTGCGTGCGCGACAGAAAAATCTGCGGCCCGCGCGGCTCACGGCGCACATCGTAGATATAGGCGCGGACACGGTCGCCGTTACGGAACACCTCACGCGGCAGCATTTCGTCACGCCGCACGATCGCTTCGCCGCGACCGAGATCGACGACGACGTTGCCGTATTCCACACGCTTGACGACGCCGTTGACGATGTCGCCGATGCGGTCCTTGTATTCCTGATATTGACGGTCACGCTCGGCTTCGCGGACCTTCTGAACGATCACCTGCTTGGCTGATTGTGCGGCGATGCGGCCATATTCTAGCGGTGGCAGGGCGTCGGCGATGGTGTCGCCGATCTGCGCGGAAGGATTTAGCCGGCGCGCGTCCTCGAGGCTGATCTGGTTGGATGGGTTCTCGACCTGTTCGACCACCAGCATGTGGCGGGAGAGACGAAGCTCGCCCTTCTTCTGATCGATCTCAGCGCGGACTTCGGTCTCGCTGCCGTAACGCGAGCGTGCGGCGCGCGCGATCGCATCTTCCATGGCTGCGATAACGATGCTGCGGTCGATCGACTTTTCGCGCGCCACCGCATCGGCAATCTGAAGCAGTTCGAGCTTATTGGCGCTGACAGCGGCCATAGTCACTCTCCTTCGTCATAACCGGACCGTTTTCTCTTGGCTTGGTCCAGTTGGGATTGTTTCGGACGTGGTGCCGTCCGGTCGGGTTTCTGCTTGGGCTTGGGCGCCGCCTTGGACTTCGATTTCGGCGAATAGTCGCGCTTAGGCTTGATATCCTCGGGTTCATCAACCTCGCCGCGCGCCTCACGCTCGGCGGCTTTGCCCTTGCGCAATGCTTCCGCGATCAGCTCATCGGTCAGGACGAGTTTGGCCTCGGCCATATCTTCGATCGGCAGCAGCACTTCCACCTTGTCATCGGCCTTGGCGTCGTCGCGCTGCAAGCGCGCCGCATCGCCTTCGACGCCAAGCAGGATGCCGCGGAAACGCTTTCGTCCTTCCGTCGGCACACTCATTTCAATCTTTGCGAGATGCCCGACATTGCGTTCGAAATCAGAGCGCCGAACCAGCGGGCGGTCGAGGCCTGGCGACGAGATTTCCAGCCGATATGCCTGGGGCACCGGATCGGCGACATCCATCACCGGTGACAGAGCCCGCGAAATCTCTTCGCAATCCTCGATGGTCAGTGTGCCATCGTGCCGTTCGGTCATAACCTGCACCGTGCCGCCGTCGGCGCCAGAAATCCGCACGCGCACCAGCCGGTAGCCCAGGCTCTCGACGACAGGTTCCGCGATGGCGGCGATGCGCGCAGCAAGCCCTGGCTCCGCGATCAGGCGCGGTTCCGATTGTGTGCTGGCATCAGGCGGCAGGTTCATGCGATGCGCGTTTTCAATCCGTACGATGTCTATTCCGCCCGGAAATCCCGAAAGTCGCGCCGGAACAAGACCGGCCCGTTTCGGGTAATAAAAAAGAGCGGGTCCCGGGCGGGGCCCACTCTCAAAAACCGACCGGATCATACCAGTCGTTATGAGGTGTCTTATCAGACTGGGCCAATATAGCGATTTTGGCCCTTTTCGCAAGGCCGGGAATCGGTGGCACTTGAGCGATCGGCTAAACCCTTCCTTCAGAAAGAATGCCTAGGGTTGTCGCAATTCCCGCGCCTGCCCCTTTCGCCTTGATCAAGCTGAAAGCTGATCGATCAGAATGGCCGTTCCTTTTCTATGATTCCCGGACTTGAGACCGTTGTAAGAGAAGGTTCAGGCGAGAAACGCGCCCACGCCTTGCGTCAGATTACCACCTTATTTCTCGACGGTTCTGGCCGGTTCACCAGCGAGCATATCCGTCTGTTCGAGGATGTGTTCCTGATGCTGATCAAGGAAATCGAAGGCAAGGCGCTTGCCGAATTGTCGCGTCAGCTCGCGCCGCTATCGGATTCTCCCGTCAACGTCGTGCGGCGTCTGGCCAAGAATGACGACATCATGGTCGCGGGCCCGATGCTTGTGCAATCGCCACGGCTCGTCACGGCCGATCTGATCGAAATCGCAAGCTCGAAAAGCATCGATCATCTTTATGCGATTTCCGGTCGCCTGCGGATCGAAGAGGCGGTCACCGATATCATCGTCCGGCGGGGCGATCTGATGGTGAAACGCAAACTGGCCGGCAATGCGGGTGCGCGACTGTCGGATAGCGGATTCACGTCCTTGCTGCGCAGCGCCGAGCACGACAGTATTCTTGCTGAAACAGTGGCGCTGCGCGCTGACATCCCTGATCACCTGTTCCGGGAATTGCTGACGCGGGCGACTGATGTCGTGCGCCAGCGGCTGCTTGCGAAAGCCAAGCCCGAAACGCAGTCATATATCCGCGCCGTGCTTGCGAAAGTTGCCGACGAAGTCGCGAGAACGCCGGTGCGTGAGTTCTCCGACGCACAGCACAAGGTCCGTGCGCTCGCGCAGGCCGGCGAACTGACCGAAACGAAGCTTGCCGATTTTGCACGCTCAAGGGCGTATGACAGCACCGTTGCGGCGCTGTCAGAACTCACGGAGGTGCCGATCGAAGTCGTCGGACGTCTGATGAGCGGCGATCGCCCCGATCCGATCCTGATTTTGTGCAAGGCCGCGGGCTATTCCTGGCCGACCGCGCGCAACATCATTCAGGCGCGTCTCGGCGCCAAGGGAAAGAGTGCTCCGACGCTGGAGGCGGCGCACGCCAATTTCGACAAGCTGTCGCTAGCCACTGCGCAGCGTGTGGTGCGCTTCTGGCAGATTTCGCCCAGCAGCATTCCAGCGGCGATTTGATTGCTTTCCATCATTCCCGAATGCGCCGAATGGCGCGTCCTGGAATGAAAGCGAATCTATCTGCGGCGAAAGGCCAGGTAGCAGGGCGTGCGGCCTTCGCGTTTCGCTTTCGCCTCATAGCGGGTGCCGCCGAAGTCAGCCCAGGGCTTGCGCCAGTCGTCGGCGCGTTCCGCCGTCCAGTCGAAATCCGGTGAGCGCAGCAAGCGCACCAGCGTCCAGGCACAATAGTCGTCGATATCGGATGCGAAGCGGAATTCCCCGCCCTTCCGCAGTACCCGTGCCAGTGCTGCGACGCTCTTGTCCTGCACGAAGCGGCGCTTCCAGTGTCGCCGCTTCGGCCATGGATCGGGATAGAGAAGATCAACGCGCGCGAGCGAAGCTTGCGGCAGCCAGGTCAGCACGTCGGTTGCGTCCCCGTGATGCAGGCGGATGTTGGTCAGGCCCTTGGCATCGATCGCGGCCAGCGCTTTTGCCATGCCATTGACGAACGGCTCGATGCCGATGAAGCCGCAATCGGGGTAGGACTCCGCCTGCGCGATCAGATGTTCGGAGCCGCCGAACCCGATCTCGAGCCGCACCTCGCGGACGGGAGTGGGAAACAGCTCGGCCAGATCGGCCGGAGCAGAAGAAGCGAGATCAACCGCGAGCGTCGGCAGCAAGGTTTCCGTCAACCGGGCTTGTCCGGCGCGCAGCTTCTTGCCCTTGCGGCGGCCGAAGAAGGCGCCTTGCCGGGCGGGTGTGGAGGAATCGTCGTTTTGGGTGTCGGAATGCATAACGGCCGCATCCATGATGCGGCCGTTCGCAAAGTTCAACGCAAATCGCGCTTGTGGGCGTTATTTGAACGCGTTGCGGATCTGATCGGCCAGATCGGTCTTCTCCCAGGAGAAGCCGCCGTCCGCGTCCGGCGCCCGGCCGAAATGGCCGTAGGCAGCAGTGCGGCGGTAGATCGGGCGGTTCAGCTTCAGCGTCCGGCGGATATTGGTCGGACGGAGCGGGAACAGTTCAGCGAGAACCGTTTCGAGCTGGCCATCATCCACCTTGCCGGTGCCGTGTGTATCGACCAGGAGCGACATCGGATCTGCCACGCCGATGGCGTAGGCGACCTGGATCGTGCAGCGTTCGGCGAGGCCAGCCGCCACCACGTTCTTGGCGAGGTAGCGCGCGGCATAAGCGGCTGAGCGATCCACTTTTGTGGGGTCCTTACCGGAGAATGCGCCGCCGCCGTGCGGAGCGTAACCGCCGTAGGTGTCGACGATGATCTTGCGGCCGGTCAGGCCGCAATCGCCGTCGGGGCCGCCGACCACGAAATTACCGGTGGGATTGACGAGGAAGTCGGCTTCATTCGTCGGCATCCAGCCCTTCGGCAGCGCCGAGGCCACGGCATCGCCGATCATGTCTTTCACCATCGACGGCGTGTATTTCGTGCCGTTCTTGTCGGCAGCATTGTGCTGGGTCGATACCACGACCTTGGTGCAGCCGATGGCCTTGCCGTCTTCATATTTGACGGTGACCTGGCTCTTGGCGTCGGGTTGCAGGTCCGGCAGCTTCTTGGAATGGCGCAGATCGGCGAGAACCTTCAGGATCTTGTGCGAAAAATAGATCGGCGCCGGCATGAACGAGTTCTTCTCATAGACCTCGCTCTCGGTGCAGGCGAAACCGAACATCATGCCCTGGTCGCCAGCGCCTTCCTGCTCGCCGTCCTTTTGCTTCTTGGCGTCGACGCCCATGGCGATGTCCGGCGACTGGCCGTGGAGCAACACTTCGACGTCGGCGCCGTGGAATGAGAAGCCGTCCTGATCGTAGCCAATGTCCTTAACCACGTCCCGCGCGATCTGGGAGATCAACTCGCGGTTGATGATCGCATCCGAGCCGTATTTCTTGAACAACGGCGCCTGACCGCGGCCTTCGCCGGCGATGACGATCTTGTTGGTGGTGGTCAGGACCTCGCAGCCAAGGCGGGTATTGACCAGGCTGTCGTCAGCGATTCCGAGCTTGATATCGTTCGCAATGAAGGCGTCCAGAATGGCGTCGGAAATCTGGTCGCTGACCTTGTCCGGATGCCCTTCGGAGACGGATTCGCTGGTAAATAGATGGCTCTTGCGCGGCACTAGTAGCACTCCCCCTAGGGTCGAAGACGGACCGTTCGTCGGTTATGACACGCGGTTTCAATGCAGCGTTGTCGCCGCGCGGTCAAGATGTGGGCTGGATGGGCGATCAGGTTGGGCGCCCGTGGGCTGCTCAATTGTCGCCGCCCGCAATCTGCTCGACAAGATCGACGATCTTGCGGCGAAGTTTTGCATCCTCAATGCGCATGAAGGCTTTGGTCAATGCTAGTCCATCGGAAGTCGCGAGGAAGTCCGAGACGTAGGACGGCGAAGGAGCCTCACCGAAGCCGGCTGCATCGTTCTGGCCGTCAGGCGCGCCTTCGAAAAAGAACGAGACTGGTACTTGCAGAATGTTCGAGATTTGCTGCAGGCGGCTTGCTCCGATACGGTTCGTGCCCTTCTCGTATTTCTGCACCTGCTGAAACGTAAGGCCGAGAGAATCGCCGAGCTTCTCCTGGCTCATGCTGAGCATCATGCGGCGCATGCGCACACGGCTTCCAACGTGTTTGTCTGTAGGGTTCGGCGCTTTCTTAATCATCATGTCTCCCGCGCGTCGCGCTTGGAATATCGAGAACCCGCGTGGGGTGTGGGCGTGGTTTGCGCACGTTTTTCGGGATCGTCAAATTGTTTTCGAGGATAAGATGGTTGCGCTTAACATAAAGCGCACTGCGAATGTTTTCGGATCGTCAGCTAAGCCGCACCTCGCGTCCAAAAATTTATTCGGGCAGCGTAATTCGATGCTTAAACGCGCGCAACGGTGGGTTGAAAAGAGCAAAATTTGCGATGACGCGGCGTGTAGCACAATACCTTGCTAGCGCGGCTTCTGCGTTCGATAACGCAGCACAATGAGCAAGAAGACTGCGACCATAAGACCCGCGAGGCCATCGCCGAGCCGCGCATAAATCGTCGGCGCGATCGGACGCGGTAAAGACGAATCGAGAACCCCTTCGGCGCCAAGGGGCAACTGCTGAATGATACGGCCCAAGGGGTCGACCACGGCCGAGATACCGTTATTGGCTGCCCGCACCAGCGGCAACCCTTCCTCGATCGCGCGCGCTCGTGCCTGCTGAAAATGCTGGTATGGACCGGGACTTATGCCGAACCACGCGTCATTGGTCACGTTGAGGAGCCAACCCGGCCGTTCACCGCTGGGTACGACTGCAGCCGGAAAAACGATCTCGTAGCAGATCAACGGCAGGAATCGTGGTGCGCTGCGCAAGTCGTAGGCGCGATGGCGGTCGCCCGACATGAAGCCGCCTTGCACTTTGGTGAGTTGCAGGAAGCCAAGGCGCTCCAGTGTTGACTGGAACGGCAAATACTCTCCGAACGGAACGAGATGCACTTTGTCGTAAACCGAAACAACCGAGCCGTCGTGATCGATGACGTAAACGGAGTTGTAAGCACGCGGCCGTCTCTCACCCGGAGATGGCTCTGCATAGCGCGCCGCACCGGTGATCAGGACCGTTCCTTCCGGCAGAAGATTTGCGATCTGTGCAAGCGCATCGCCATCGCGGGTGAGAAAGAACGGGAAGGCGGATTCCGGCCAGATCAGATGTGTGACATCGCGCAAACCGGAGCTCTGCGGCGTTGTCGCACGATCCGACAACGACAGGTAATGGCTCATGATTTTCTGTCGCGCGCCGTAGTTGAATTTTTCGTCCTGCGGCAGATTGGGCTGCATGATGCGCAGCCGTACATCTTTCACGAATTCGGTCGGCTGGCTTGCAAGACGCCACGCGCCATAGCCTGTCATGATGATGAGCACGATAGCGGAGAGCCCGATAGGCAACCAGCGCCGCCGTAAATCCTTGGATTCGTCTGCAAGTGTCGCGGGGCTTGCGAAGATGGCGATCGAGAATGCCGTCAGGCCCCAAAGCCCGAACACCGAAATGGATTGCGCCAGGATCAGATTGCCGGTCAGCGCATAACCGTAGCTGTTCCAGGGGAAGCCGCTCAGCACATGGCCACGCAGCCATTCCACGACGGTCAGCGCGACCGCGAGCGCGAGAATGCGGACAGGTCCGCGCTGCCAGAGCAGTCGGGCCAGCGCGAAGCCGGCCGCGGTAAAGATGGCGAGCCCGGCCGGCAGGGTTGTCACGGCGATGGGCAGGAGCCATCCGAAGGTCTTGGCATCGACCAGAAAGGCATGCCCGATCCAGTAAAGTCCGGCGAGGAAGTATCCAAAACCGAAGAACCAGCCAGAGGCCGCGGCCGCCACGGCACCGCCGAGGCGTCCCGATCCGGAGCCGTCGATTAGCCAGACGGCGACCGGAAAAGTCAGAAACAGAACGGGCCAGAGGTCGAAAGGCGGTAGCGCCAGAACGGAAACAGCACCCGCCAAGAATGCGATCAGGGCGCGACGCCACCCCCAGGCGAGTACGACAGCATGAGCAATCCTCGAAATGCTCACGGCTGGGGGGTGGACTTCGTGATGTTTGTCTCCGACGGAGCAGGCAGCACAGTCTGGGTAGTCGGAGCCTGTGTGATCAACGGCGACTCCTGCGGCCGCTCCGATCTGCGGCTTGTGCCGTGATGGATCTTGACTTTCTTCACCCGGCGCGGATCGGCATCGAGTACTTCGAACTCGAAACCTTCAGGGCCAGGGACGAGTTCGCCACGCACCGGAACGCGGCCGACCTGTGACACCAGATAGCCAGCAAGCGTATCGACTTCGTTCAACGCTTCCCCGACATCGAAGCCCTGGCCGACGGCGGCGATGACATCTTCCAGACTGGCGCGCGCATCGGCCACAAACGAGCCGTCCGACTGCCGCGAAATATCCGGCGCTTCATCGTCGTCGTGTTCGTCTTCGATATCGCCGACGATCAGTTCGACGATATCCTCGATCGAAACGATGCCGTCGGTGCCGCCATACTCGTCGACCACAAGGGCAAGGTGAATGCGGGTTGCCTGCATTTTAGCAAGCAGGTCGATCGCCGGCATGGATGGCGGCACAAACAGGATCGGGCGTATGATTTTCGTCTCTGAAAGCGGCATCGACAGATCGATGGCGCCAAGATCCAGTCCAGCCGGCCGCGGCTTTTTCCGCTTCGCATTGGTTGCGGGATTGATTGCGGCGTGTGCAGTCATGAAGGCGATCAGATCGCGGATGTGAACCATGCCGATCGGGTCGTCGAGCGTGTCGTTGAATGCGACAAGGCGGGAATGGCCCGCATTCTCGAATGTCTTCATCAATTCGCCGAGCTGAATCTCCTGCTGAACCGCAACAATGTGCGCGCGCGGCACCATCACGTCGTCGATCCGTCGTTCGCGCAGCCCAAGAATATTCTTGAGCATCGTGCCTTCTTCCGGTGAGAAACCAAGGTCGCCCGGCGCGCTCTCCTCGAGAACTTCCTTCAGATCGGCGCGCGTGGAGCTTGGGCGCCATCCGAAGAGTGTGCGCAGCCACTTCGAGAAAAGACCTTCGCCGTGATCGCGCGTGCCATTGCTGACAGGAACGGGAAGGTTGCGACTACTGCTCGGTTCGGTCCCGGTTTCGCTGCGACTTGAGTCGCTGGTACTTGGACCATCGGTGTCAGGCATGGCTCAGTTTAATCCGCGGATTTCCGGTCAGCATAAGGGTCGGCAATGGCAAGACTCGCCAAGATGCGTGTCTCCAGACTTTCCATGCGGCTCGCTTCGTCATCGGTTTCGTGATCGAAGCCGATAAGATGAAGATAGCCGTGAATCGCCAGATGCGCGAGGTGATCGAAAAAGGCCTTGTTTTCAGCCCCCGCCTCGCGAGACACGGTCTCGAAGGCAATGGCGATATCGCCGAGGTGGCCGTCCTGTGCGGCGGTGACGTCGCTCGCCGGGAAGGACAACACATTGGTCGGCTTGTCCATGCCGCGCCATTGTGCGTTGAGCTGCTGGATCGTGGCGTCGTCCGTGAGCATCACGGCGACTTCGCCGGATTCGCTTTCAAATGTCGCAGCGGCCTCGATAGCTTTGCGCACGACGTTTCCAACGTCAGGATATGCGGCCCATAACCCGGATTCTTCGACAATATCGACGACAGGCATGTCGCGCGCGTCGTGTGCTGCAGCAGCGGGCATCATTTTGTCTCGCGTGACTTCGCCGCAGGCGAGGCGCGGTCATAGGCCGCCACGATCCGCGCCACCAATTCGTGGCGGATCACGTCCTCATTCTTGAATGTGACCTGACTGACGCCTTCGACGTCGGCCAGCAAGCGTGTCGCTTCGACAAGGCCGGAAACCTGGCCCGGAGGCAGATCGATCTGGCTCGGATCGCCGGTGACGATCATGCGGCTGTTTTCACCGAGGCGCGTCAGGAACATCTTCATCTGCATCGATGTCGTGTTCTGAGCCTCGTCGAGAATCACCGCGGCATTGTGCAGCGTGCGGCCGCGCATGAAGGCCAGCGGCGCGATTTCAATCTCGCCAGCCTGCAGGGCGCGCTCGACGATGCGCATGTCCATCAAGTCAAACAACGCGTCGTAGATCGGCCGCAGATAGGGATCGACCTTCTCGCGCATGTCGCCGGGCAGGAAGCCGAGTCGCTCGCCGGCTTCCACTGCCGGCCGCGACAGGATGATGCGATCGACTTCCTTGCGCTCGAACAGCGAGATGGCATGGGCAACGGCAAGCCATGTCTTGCCGGTGCCCGCAGGTCCGATGCCAAACACCAGCGAATGGCGCTTCAAAGCACGGATATAGGCGTCTTGTCCTGCAGTCCGTGCGCGCACATTGCGCTTGCGCAGGGAGATGTCGGCAAAATTCGGTCGTGCGGTTGTCGGATCGCTATCGAACAGCGAACCCTGCGAAACCGTTTGGCGAATGGCGCCTTCGACATCGCCCTGGACCAGCTCTCCGCCATTTTTGAGCTGTTCGTAGAGCGCTTCAAGCACGCGCCGGGCCTGATCGCAGGCCTCGCGCGGCCCTTCGATCGTGACGTGGTTGCCGCGTGAATCGGCGACCACGTTGAGTTTGCGTTCGATGAGCGCGAGGTTTTGCCCGTATTGGCCGAACAGCGTTGAGGCCAGCTTGTTATCGTCGAACGCCAGCACGGTCTGGGTTGGTGGCTCGTCATCGGATCGCTGCGCGATCGGAGAGCCTTGAAACGCCGGACTTTGACCTGGCTTGTAATTGCGCAAATCCGTCATGCTCCCATTGCGGCGAGCGGCGCAGGTTGCGGCTCTGCCGCGATCTGCGCTGCGAGCGTTCCGAACAAGCTGTAGCTGCCGGTGTCGTCGATTCTCACCGGCGCGATTGTGCCAATAAGAGATGGCGGCGCCATGACCTGAACCGGCTGCAGATAGGGCGATTTGCCCACGATCTGACCGGGAAGTCGGCCCGGTTTTTCGAACAGGATATCCAGCGTTTGGCCGATGCAGCTGCGGTTGAACGCGGCCAACTGCCGGTCGACCAATGTGTGCAATTCGTGCAAGCGCTCGGTCTTGACCTGTTCCGGAACCTGATCGTCCATATCCGACGCCGGGGTGCCCGGACGCGGGGAATATTTGAAGAAGAACGAACCGGCGAAGCTGACTTCTTCGATCAGCCGCAGCGTGTCTTTGAAGTCATCGTCGGTTTCGCCGGGAAAGCCGACGATGAAATCGGAGGTGAATGCCAAGGCGGGTTGCGCCGCACGCAGCCGGTCGATGACGCGTAGATAATCGTCCCGCGTGTGGCGTCGGTTCATCGCATCGAGAATGCGATCCGAGCCTGATTGCACCGGCAGATGCAGTTGCGGCATTAGTTGCGGCAGGTCGCGGTGAACGGCGATCAGCGTATCATCGACATCGCGAGGGTGGCTTGTTGTGTATCGAAGGCGATCGATGCCCGGGATTTCCGCCAGCCGGTGCAGCAATCGCGCCAGCGTCCAGCTTTGGCCGTCCGGTCCAGCGCCATGATAGGCGTTGACGTTCTGCCCGATCACGGTGATTTCGCGAATGCCCGCATCCGCAAGCCGTTCGGTTTCGGCGACGATCTTCGCCACCGGACGCGAGACTTCGGCGCCGCGCGTGTAAGGCACCACGCAGAAGGTGCAGAACTTGTCGCAGCCCTCCTGGATCGTCACGAAAGCGGTGACGCCGCGGGCACGGATTTTTTCGCGCGTCGGGTCTTTGAGGAAGTTGAACTTGTCCTCTGCCGGAAACTCGGTTTCCACCGGATGCTCACCGCGCGCGGCCTGTTCCAGGAGGCCCGGCAGGCGGTGGTAGCTCTGCGGCCCGACCACCAGATCGACAGCCGGCGCGCGCCGCATGATTTCAGCGCCTTCGGCCTGCGCCACGCATCCGGCCACCGCAATCGTGACCTTGCGGCCAGCGACAGCGGCCTCGTCCTTCATCACCCGAAGCCGGCCGATTTCGGAATAGACCTTTTCCGCCGCCTTTTCTCGGATGTGACAGGTATTCAGTACGACAAGATCGGCATCGTTGACGTCTGCCGTCTCGGTGAATCCCTCCGGGGCCAGCATGTCTGCCATACGAAGCGAGTCGTAGGCATTCATCTGGCAGCCGTAGGATTTGATAAAGAGCTTGCGGGGTCCGGTCATGCCGCGTGATGGGGCGCAGTCGGCGCGAAATGCGTCAACGATCCTGATCCTTCAGTCCAAATAAAACAGACATCCCGGGGTTCCCAAAGACCTTCCTTTACAGCCAACGCGACCAAAAAGGAATGCCGCCCGCATCGAGGCAGCCGTGTGGTCTTCTTCGCCAGCAAAAATAGGGCAGATTTCGTTGGCTTCAAGATTTTCAGGTACGGACGAGGTATAAAAACACCGCGCGGCCGAACCCGCCGCCCCGCCTCACTCTTCGTTCTCATCCTTCAGCGGTACGGCGTAGAGCTCAAGCCGGTGGTCGATCAGCTTGTAGCCCAGCTTGCGCGCTACCTCAGCTTGCAGCCGTTCGATTTCCTCGGATTGGAACTCGATCACCTCGCCAGTCCGCAGATTGATAAGGTGGTCGTGGTGCACGTCGGAAATCTGCTCGAATCGGGCGCGGCCTTCGCGGAAATCGTGCCGCTCGATGATGCCCGAATCCTCGAACAGCTTTACCGTCCGGTACACGGTGGAGATCGAAATGCGGTCATCGATCTGTGCGCAGCGGCGATACAATTCCTCGACGTCAGGATGATCGTCGGCATCGTTGAGCACGCGCGCGATGGTGCGGCGTTGCTCGGTCATGCGCATGCCCTTTTCGGCGCAGCGCGCTTCGATGCTTGTCACATTCTTCAAGTGGGTCGCCCTCAAGGCCACATCTATCTCCGCTTGCCAGCCTATTTTAGAAGCGAGGCCGTCGCCCGTCTATGAGGCGATATCGCGCCGCAGGACTAATGCGCTTGCTGGCCGCCCCGATGAGGTCTGGTAATAGCCCTCTCTTCGCCCGACTTCCACAAATCCCGCACGGCGATAAAGCCGGATGGCCGACACATTACCTTCATCGACTTCGAGAAAGATCACGCGGACACCGAAGGCCGCCAAGCGTGCCAGATGGTGCCGCAGCAAAGCGCGCGCAATGTTGCGGCCTCGATAAGTTGAGTGCACCGCGACCGATAGAACTTCAGCTTCGTCTAACGCAAGGCGCGAAATGATGAACGCAGCAAAGTGTCTTCCGATCGTTGCGCGATGTGCGACAATATTCCGATCGAGCAACATGCGCTCGATTTCGTCTTCGCTCCATCCGCGTTGAAATGATGCCGCATGCAACCGCGCAATGTCGGCGCAATCGCGCGCCCCCGCGTCGGACATGATCGGTGGCCGGACCGGCGAGAAGAGTTCGAACAACCACCTCATCGGCGCGGCAGCTTCGCTGACGTTTGCGGATGTGCGTCAGGCGGCCGCAGATAAAGCGGCTTTGGCGGCGCATCCTGTTGCGCGGCGTCAGCGCCAAGCCGGGCCACCCAGTCGATATCCGGCGCCCGTCTTTCGTCGATTTGCGGGGGCTTGTCGGCATCTGGCCAGATCTCAGCCATCATCGCTGCGCCGGACCCGACGAGGCGTGCAGACGCGCCCGCAGCAGCATGAACCGCTTCCGCCACGGGAACGATACGTGGCGACAGCAAGACATGCCCGCCAGCGCCGAATAATTGCAGATAGATGTGGCGGTGGCGACCGTCGATTGCCGCAGCAACCGGGGTGCCGGGATCCGTTGCGATATACGGTGCGGCGAGCGCAGCAAGTGTGGTGACGCCGATGACGGGCTTCTTGGCAGCCAGTCCCAGTCCACGCGCGGCGGCGATCCCGACGCGAAGGCCGGTGAAACTGCCGGGACCCACCGTCACGGCAATGCGGTCGAGCTGGGCGAACGGAATGGCCGCTTGCTCCATGACGCCGGCGACCAGCGGCATTAGCGCTTCGGCGTGTCCGCGCGTCATCATCTGTGTGTCGCTGGCGATCACCACTCCCTCGACGGAATCGAAGATCGCTGCCGAGCAGGCTTCCAAAGCGGTATCGATAGCGAGAACAAGCATGTGGGTATTAGAACATATCAGATCGAGCTGACCCACCGGTTGGCCCGCTTATTCCCGCGAAGGCAGGAATCCAGATCGCTCTTGGACGTTTTTGAAAGAATTTGCAGGGTCCCCGCTTTTGCGGGGGCGAGCGGAGAAGGGGGCTTAGACCGGACGAACCTCGGTCACGTCCGGTACAAAATGCCGCAGCAGGTTCTGGATACCGTGCTGGAGGGTCGCGGTTGAGGATGGGCAGCCCGCGCAGGCTCCCTTCATCGATAAAAAGACCACGCCATCCTTGAAACCGCGGAAGGTGATGTCGCCGCCGTCGTTGGCCACGGCCGGGCGCACCCGCGTCTCGATCAGCTCCTTGATGGTATTCACGGTCTCTTCGTCGGCCGCGTCGAAAAACTCGCCTTCCTCGTCGGAGCCGGCTTCGGCGCCTTCGCGAAGCAGCGGCGCGCCGGACATATAGTGTTCCATGATCGCGGCGAGGATCAGCGGCTTGAGCTGCTGCCATTCGCCCGCTGTCTTGGTCACCGTGATGAAATCGGAGCCGAAAAACACACCGCTCACATTGGGAATATCGAACAACTTCTCGGCGAGCGGCGATTTTGCGGCCTGGTCGCGGTCGGTCATTTCCAGCGTGCCGTCGAGTACGATCCGTCCCGGAAGGAATTTCAGGGTTGCCGGGTTCGGCGTGACTTCGGTCTGGATGAACATCGCGGTCGCTTTCGAGCTTTAAGAAACAGGCCGGGCCTTCAGGCCCGCGCTGACACTCCTATAAGTGGTCCTTTATGAGCCAAGGTCAACTGCCCGCAATTTGGGCAGTTCAGGTCAGCGCGTCCAGCTCGTCGTCGGTGAGGTGGCCGGGGACCACCGTCACCGGGATCGGGAGATCCTGGGTGGTCCGGCTGATCGCGGAAATCAAGGGGCCGGGGCCCTCTGAGCCTGTGCCAGCGGCGAGAATCAGATTGGCGATATCCTCGTCCTCGTCGATCAGTTGCAGAATCTGCTCGATCCATTTGCCTTCGCGCACCACCCGTTCCGGGGTGATACCGGCGACGCCATTGGCGCGGCCCGAGGCGCGATCCAGCGCGGTATTGGCTTCCTCATGCGCCTCGGCCCGCATGATGTCGGCAACGCCGAGCCATTGCTGGTTGCGATCCTCGATATCGACTACGCGGAGCATGATCATGCTGGCGCCGATGCGCGAAACGCGGCGGCTGGCATAATAGATCGCGCGGTCTCCTTCCGTCGTGTCGTCAACGATGACGAGATACTTCGGCTTGTGGCCGGATTCATAAGAGCGACGCTTACGGCTCATCGACCCTCCCCGGAAAACGGCCAAGCCCCATCATGCGCGAAGCAAGCGCACCCAATGTTGCCACGGCAGCGGTAACAGTCACAAGAAAATGTCGCGCTTGACATTCAGATCGCGTGCGGCTGTCAGCGCCGCACGAATCCGACAATGTCCTTCACGGCCGTCATGTTCTTCGCGGCAATGATGCGTGCGCGATCAGACCCATCAGCCAGCACGTTATCGATATAACCCGGATCGCCAACCAGACGTTTCATCTCAGAGCCGATCGGTCCGAGTTTCTCGACGGCAAGATCGACCAGTGCCGATTTGAACGACGAGAATTGCGCGCCGCCGAATTCCCGCAGCACGTCGGCCTTGTCGGTCTCTTTCAGCGCCGCATAGATGCCAACAAGATTGTCGGCTTCGGGACGCGTTTCAAGTCCCTTTTCCTCGCTCGGCAACGGTTCCGGATCAGTCTTCGCCTTGCGGATTTTTTGCGCGATCGCGTCGGCATCATCCGTCAGGTTGATGCGTGAATATTCGGAGGCGTCTGACTTCGACATTTTTTTTGAGCCGTCGCGGAGCGACATGACACGCGTTGCCGGTCCCTGAATGACCGGTTCAGGCAGTGGGAAGAACATGTCGCCAAAGCCGTGCTTGGCAATCTGCGCGGAAAAGTCGTTGTTGAATTTCTGCGCGATGTCGCGCGACAATTCGAGGTGCTGTTTCTGGTCTTCACCAACTGGCACATGCGTTGCGCGGTAGATCAGAATGTCGGCTGCCATCAGTGCAGGATAAGCGAACAGCCCGACCGAGACGTTCTCGCGATCTTTGCCGGCTTTTTCCTTGAACTGCGTCATGCGGTTCAGCCAGCCCATGCGTGCGACGCAGTTGAATACCCAGGCGAGTTCGGCGTGTTCGGCGACCTGACTCTGATTGAAAACGATATTCTTCTTCGGATCGATGCCGCAGGCGATGAAGGCCGCCGTGACTTCGCGGATCGTGCGCCGCAACTCGTCCGGGTCCTGCCAGACCGTGATCGCATGCATATCGACGACGCAATAGATGCAGTCGAAGCTCTTTTGCAGGTCGACGAATTTTGTGATGGCGCCGAGATAGTTGCCGAGATGCAGGTTTCCGGTCGGCTGGACGCCGGAAAATACCAGTTGTTTGAACGCCATCACGGCCTCTGTGGTGAATAAGAAAGAGCGCGGGTGAATGCCACGCCGCGGCGCCCTATGGCAA
>JAFAFP010000117.1 GCA_023423415.1 Pseudomonadota bacterium
CTGTGGAGCAGCAATGCTGACCAAATCGAACTCGAAGAACGACGCTGAACGTCAGAACGCGACCCTGACGTCTCTCGTCAGCGCCAAACTGCGCCACGACATACTCACTGGTAAGCTCCGGCCTGGAGAGCGCCTGCGTTTGGCCGAATTGCGCGAAGTGTATGGCGTCGGCCCAAGTCCGCTGCGTGAAGCCCTATTTAAACTGAGCGCAGAACGCATGGTCTCGGCTACCGATCGTCGCGGGTTCGCGGTGGCGCCTATCTCAATTGCTGAGTTGAATGAGGTGATTTGGCTGCGTACCGAACTTGAACGGCTAGCCGTCTTCGAGGCCATCAAGGAAGGCGACGACGAGTGGGAGACAAATATAGTCGCGACTTTCTATCGCCTTTCAAAGCTGAGGCAGCAAGATGGCGAGGTTTGGGAAAATGCTCATCTTAGCTTCCACGATGCACTGGTCGCCGCGTGTCGCTCTCCCATCCTTCACGACTTCAGGCATTTCCTATTTGACCTCTCCACGCGTTATCGCAATCTATCGCTCAAGGTAAGCGCTCCCGATCGCGATCACGTTGCCGAGCATGAGGCAATGATGAAGGCTTGCCTCGCACGAAACGCGGAATTGGCGTCTCGTCTCTTGGCGGAGCATTTTGTTCTTACCCGCCAGAATATCATTACTGCGATTGAGGATCAGCGCATCGATCCGATGACTGAAGGAATCGTGGAGCCGAATGCTGTCTAGAAGCGCGCAGGAAAAAGAACTCAAAGCGGCCCAGGCGCAGGCGCATGTGCTGCAGTTCGCGCACCTTGTCGTTTCTGCCTGCCAGCCGGTGGGCGTTGGACTACAGATCTCCTCAGTTCCCTGACCTCCGCGTTGGAATTCAAACTGGTCAGCGAACGGCTCGATATACTTTTCTATATATTAGGCGAACGAAACGACAAGCATCGCCAACGTCTCGTCAGTTGATGCGCATAAGATTCGGCACCGCCAGAGCAGCACGCCATCAAAATTGAGCAGCGATGAGAGTCTGCATTCGGCGCGATCAGCACTTTTGCTTCAGCGATGCACTACCTTTCTACAATCAGAAGCGTCATCATCACAGCACTCGCGGGCCTGCTGACAATCCAGATGCATTATTCGGCGGCAACCTCGGTATAGTCCTCCATCGGCGGACATGAACAGATCAGATTGCGATCGCCATACACGCCGTCGACCCGGTTCACCGGGCTCCAGTATTTGTCCGGCTGGGCACCAAGTGGCCGACGACCGGGGAAGCAAGCCGCTTGTCGCGAATAACCATGCTTCCAGTCAGGCGCGACCAGATCTGCAATGGTATGTGGTGCATTCTTGAGCGGATTGTCAGTTTTCGAAATCCGTCCCGCCTCGATGTCGCGAATCTCGTCGCGGATCGCGATCATGGCGTCGCAGAAGCGATCGATCTCGGTGAGCGATTCCGATTCCGTCGGCTCGATCATCAGCGTGCCGGCCACCGGGAAACTCATGGTCGGAGCATGGAAACCATGATCAATCAGGCGCTTGGCCACGTCATCGACGGTGACACCGCTGGAATCCTTGAACGGACGGATATCGATGATGCATTCGTGCGCAACGCGGTCATACGCGCCCTTGAACAGAAGAGGATAGTGCGGGCTCAGACGATGGGCGATGTAATTCGCACTCAGGATTGCGTGTCGCGTCGCTCCGGTCAGACCTTCGCCGCCCATCATCAGCATATAGGCCCAGGCGATCGTCAGGATCGACGCAGAGCCATACTGCGCCGCGGAGACCGGACCGACGCCGACGCCACTTGAGCCATCGAAGGTCTGCGGGTCGGACGGCAGGAACGGCGCCAGATGTTTCTTGACGCCGATCGGCCCCATGCCCGGGCCGCCGCCACCGTGCGGAATGCAGAAGGTCTTGTGCAGGTTGAAGTGGCTGACGTCCGCGCCGCATTCACCCGGCTTGGCAAGACCGACCAGCGCATTGAGATTGGCGCCGTCGAGATAGACCTGCCCACCGGCGGCATGGACGATGTCGCAGATGGTGCGGACCGCCTCCTCGTAGACGCCATGCGTCGAAGGATAGGTGATCATCAATGCCGCGAGGCGATCGGCATATTTGTCCGTCTTGCGTCGCAAGTCATCGACATCGACATTGCCGGCGGCATCGCAGGCCACGGCAACGACTTCCATGCCGGCCATCTGTGCCGACGCGGGATTGGTGCCATGCGCGGATGTCGGAATGAGACAAACCGTGCGCTGCACGTCGCCGCGGCTGCGATGATAGGCACGGATCGCAAGCAGGCCTGCATATTCGCCCTGCGCACCGGAGTTTGGCTGCAGCGATACAGCATCATAGCCGGAGATGATGCAGAGCTTATCCTGCAAATCGGCAGTCAGTTCGGCATAACCCTGCACCTGATCGGCGGGTGCATAAGGATGAATGCGCGCAAAGCCGGACCACGTGAGCGGCATCATCTCCGCGGTGGCATTCAGCTTCATGGTGCAGGAGCCGAGCGGAATCATGGTGCGGTCCAGCGCCAGGTCGCGATCGGAAAGCCGGCGCAAATATCGCAGCATCTCCGTTTCCGACCGATACTGGTGGAACACCGGATGGTTCATGAAATCCGATTTGCGTGCGAGTGATGCGGGAATCGCGCCGCCCGCAGCACGCGCGAGATCGTCGTAGGAGGGCATTGGCTTGCCTTCGCCAGCGAAGGCTTGCCAGACACGTTCGATCACGTTCCGGGTCGTGGTCTCGTCGCAGCTGATACCGATACACCCGGCAAGCGCACCGCCTTCCGGATAACGGCGCAGATTCAAGCCGAGCGCACGAGCGCGTGCGATAATCGGCTGCTCATCCCGTCCCGCGCGGACGGTGATCGTGTCGAAATAACTTTCGCTGGTGAGAGCGAATCCAAGTGATTGCAGTCCACGTCCGAGGATCGTTGCCGAGTTGGCGACGTGTCGTGCGATGTGCCGAAGGCCGTCGGGACCATGATAGACGCCGTACATCGAAGCGATGATTGCAAGCAGCACCTGCGCGGTACAGATGTTCGATGTCGCCTTTTCGCGGCGGATGTGCTGTTCGCGCGTTTGCAGCGCCAACCGGTAGGCGCGATTGCCGCGGCTGTCGATCGTCACACCGACGAGGCGGCCGGGCATCATGCGCTGATACTCGGAGCGGGTAGCGATATAGGCCGCGTGCGGGCCGCCAAAGCCCATGGGCACGCCAAAACGCTGCGTAGAGCCTACAGCAATGTCGACGCCGAGTTCACCGGGCGACGTGACCAGCGTCAGCGCCAGCGGATCGGCCGCAACAACGGCGACGCCACCGGCTTTCTTCACACGTTCGATGATTGCACGCGGATCGCGCAACGCGCCGCTGGAGCCCGGATATTGCAGCAGCGCGCCAAACACTGCGGAAGGGTCGAGATCGCGTGACGGATCACCGACCTGAACGGTCCAGCCCAGCGGTTCGGCGCGAGTGCGGACCACGGCAATCGTTTGAGGGTGGCAATCGGCGTCGACGAAGAATGTCCCCGGGCGGCTATGTGCGATGCGCCGCGCCATTGCCATGGCTTCAGCCGCTGCGGTGCCTTCATCGAGCAGCGACGCATTGGCGATCGCGAGGCCGGTAAGATCGATGATCATGGTCTGGAAATTCAGCAACGCCTCGAGGCGGCCCTGGCTGATTTCCGGCTGATACGGTGTGTAAGCCGTGTACCAGGCCGGGCTTTCAAGGATGTTACGCTGGATTACCGGCGGCAGAATGGTGTCGTAATAGCCCTGTCCGATCAGCGACACCATTTCGGTATTGCGTGCGGCAACAGCCTTCATCTTCTCCAGCAATTGCGTTTCCGACAGCGGCGCGCCGAGATCGAGCGGCTCTTTCTGGCGGATGCTGCGCGGCAGCGCCTGATCGATCAGCGCATCAAGCGATGTCAGGCCGAGAACCTTGAGCATGTGCCGGCTCTGCTCGGCGGAGGGGCCGATATGCCGCTGCTTGAAATCCGTCGTGTCGAAGGTCGGAGTCATGATGTTGGCTTTCACGAAAGCTGGGCGGTGTATTCTGCTTCATCCATCAGCGCGGTGGCTTCGGCCGGATCGGCGAGCCGGATCTTGAACATCCAGCCGCCATCCATCGGCGCGGTGTTGACGAGCGCCGGGCTGTCGACGATGTCCTGATTGACTTCAATCACCTCACCCTTGACCGGCGAATAAACTTCCGATGCGGCCTTGACCGATTCCACCACCGCAACGACCGCGCCGGACTCAACCGTCTTGCCGGCCGCAGGAAATTCGATGAAGACCAGATCGCCGAGCTGCTCTTGCGCGTGGTTGGTGATGCCGACCGTCGCAATGTCGCCGTCGAGGCGGAGCCACTCGTGATCCTTGGTAAACTTCAGCATGATGTCGTCCTTGTGTTTTCTATGGATTCAGCGCCGGTAGCGATGTGCGACAAAGGGAAGATCGGCAATCCGAAGCGCAATGCGCTTGCCACGGACATCGGCATAGACCGTGGGCCGCGCACGCGCGGTTGCTGCATCGACATAGCCCATGGCAACAAAGGCATCGGCGCTCGGACCGAAACCGCCGGACGTAACGATGCCGATCGGCGTCTGCGAGTCTTCGTCGGCAAAGAGTTGCGCCCCGCCCCGCACCGGGCTTTTGATTACGGGCGCCAAACCGACCCGCAAACGATCCGGTCCCGATTTGAGTTGCGATAGAATCACATCGGCCCCGGGAAATCCGCCAGCGCGCTCGCCGTCCGCTCGTCGCACTTTCTGAATCGCCCAGCCGATCGCAGCTTCCGCCGGCGTCGTACGCTCGTCGATGTCGGAGCCGTAAAGGCACAACCCGGCCTCCAGCCGCAGGCTGTCTCGCGCGCCAAGGCCGATCATCGCCACGGATGGATGCTCCAAGAGCGCCCGCACGATCGTTTCCGCAGCGTCTGCGGGTATACTGATTTCAAATCCGTCCTCGCCGGTATAGCCGGAACGCGCGACGATGCAGCCGCGCCCTTTGATCTCGACCGACTGCACATCCATGAACTTCATGAATTTGATAGCCGGACACAGCGCGCCGAGCGCGGATTCGGCGGCAGGTCCTTGCAGCGCGATCAGTGCGCGATCGTCGCGCCGTTCGACGGAGCAGGTCGAAGACAATGCCTCCGTCAGCAACGCGGTGTCTTCGTCCTTCCGGCTGGCATTGACCACAAGCAGGTAATGATCCCCGCAATGGCTGATCATCAGATCGTCGAGAATGCCGCCAGCATCATTGGTGAAAATTCCATAGCGTTGCCGGCCCGGCGCGATCGCAACGACATCAACTGGAACGATTGTTTCGAGCGCCAGTGCGGCGTCGCGCATGTTGCCCGACTTCGGACGTACCTCGACCTGGCCCATATGCGAAACGTCGAACAGCCCCGCCGCGCTGCGCGTGTGCAGATGCTCCTTCAGGATACCCAGCGGATATTGAATCGGCATGTCATACCCGGCGAAAGGAGCCATTCGGGCTCCCAACTCGCGGTGCAGTGCATGCAACGGTGTGATCTTAAGCGCGGAAACATCCGCTTTCCCGAGCGCGCTCATGACCTGCACCGCAAAACGGGCGCATTACATCGCGTCAAAAAGCTGGCATTGGGAAGATGAAAAAGTCCAGAATTCACGGGCACCTCTCTCAGCGGTGTGCTGAAGCGTGGTGCCCCCCTCTGTATTTTTGCCTGAGAATGTTATCCCGTCGGCGGACGCGTTGTGCGTCACTTTCCAGAGTGTAGTCGATGCCGCGCGGTCCGCTTGCCTGAGAGTTTCCGGGGGCGGTTGCTCCTTCGGCGCCGGCTAAGCCGGTCTCTCCCGCGACGACGCATCAGATATAATCGTCCGGTATGCTTCTGTCTAGACGATTGCAACTCAGGTTGGGATTAGGTTGTGCGAATTGCATTCCGCACCGATTGGCGTCGACGACACTGAAAGTCCGGCAGCTCACAGGAGCAGCTTGATCCAGGTCCTCGTTCGTCATGACGGACGGGAGGAGATGCATCCAATGCTCCTGAGAGCACCAGCCAAATCGGTTGCACCCGCGTTGACGTGCTCCTCCTATTGGGCAGTTGCGCCGGACTCCTTGACCACCTTGCCGAGCCGGACAATGTCACGTTGCACCAGCGCGTCGAGGTCTTCGGGCGTTCCGGGGATGGTGGTCGCGGCCTGCGAGACCACCAGGGTCTTGACATCGTTGCTGAGCAGCGCTCGCGTGAACTCGGCATTAAGCTTTCGAACAATCGGCGTGGGTGTGCCGGCAGGAGCGAAGACGCCAAACCATTGTTCGAAGTCGACGTTGGGATAACCCGCCTCGGCCATAGTCGGAATATCGGCGATCTGCTCATTGCGATGCGCACCTGCGATCGCCAGCATCCGGAGCTTTCCGCTCTGGATGTATCCTGCAGCAGAAATGTACGATGAAAACATCATGTCGACGCGACCGGCAACGAGGTCGGTCAGTGCCGGAGCAACCCCGCGATAAGGAACGTGAACGAGTTTGGCGCCGGTTTGTCTGGCCAGTGTTTCGCCGAGCAGATGTCCGATCGTGCCGACGCCCTGTGACGCGAAGCTCGCGCCATCCGGTTTCGATTTTGCCAGCGCGATCAGCTCGGCGACCGACTTGGCTGGGCTGCTTTCTGGCACGACGAGAATGTTATTGAACGATATGAGCGCTGCAACCGGCTGAAAATCCTTGACCGGATCGAACTTCAGATCGGTGTAGAGCAAAGGATTCACGGCGTGGGTGCCGCTGTGCCCCATCATTAGCAGATAACCGTCAGGTGTCGCATGCTTGATCGCCAGTGCCGCGACATTGCCGCCGCCTCCGGGCTTGTTCTCAATGATAATCGTCTGCTTCATGCTCTCGGATGCCTTGCGCGCGACGATGCGCATCACGCTGTCCGAACTGCCGCCCGCGGCAAACGGGACGATGAGTGTGATGGACCGACTTGGAAACTCGTCCGCGCGTAGTTGGCCGTTGAGACCGAGCAAAGCGAGGATGGCACCAAGAGCCATAGCCGTCGGCCATCGGCGTGCTCGCGTGTTATTCGTCACCATTGTCAGCTCCACTAGTTCATCCGGGATTTCCAGTGGTCTGCCGCAACCCAGGCCAGCAGGCTGTCGCGATCCGGCTGCTTGCCCTCAAGGAAGCAAACGGCGCGCCAGGCGAGGCAAAGCATGCAGGACATGATCGGCGCAGCATTGGCGCCTGCATTGCGTGCGATCGGTGCGAGTGTGGGCATGCCGGTCCCGAGCATGACGATCGCATCCAGATCCTTTGGCATTTCGTCGACCGCAGCCTGAGCGGCCCCGGAGGGCAGGCTGTAGATCGGATGGAAGGTGTCTCCATCCTTGTTGAAGGCATTTGACTTGGCGGCAATTGCAAAGCCGCGCGCCAGCCAGTAGGTGGCGCTGGCGGCATTCAATTCGTCGTCGTAGGGCGAGACCAGCCCGATCCGCTTGGCGTCGAGTGCGCGCAACGCGTCGACGACGGCGCTTGCGGCAGTGAATGTCGGCACGCCCAGGCGATCTGACAGGCGCTGCAGCGTTGCATCCTCGGCATCGGTGCCGGCAAGATACGATGCGCCGGTGCAGGCGAAGGCGACGGCGCCAACCGGTGCATTCGCAAACTGCGAAACGGACGTGTCGAAGTTGGCGAAGTAGTCGCGAAGGCGAGCGCTGATGGTCGGCTTCTCGCTCATCAGCCGACCGTTGATCCATGCGGTGCCATGCGGCATCAGAATGGCAAGCTCCGGCTCGACCGTGGTGTTGGCTTGCGGGGTGAGAACGCCAAGAAGTCCCTTCGGCGCATATTCGACACTCATTGGACCTCCTTCAGGCGCGTTCTAGGTGATGGCCGCGGCTTCCCGCAGGCCTGAGATCATCGACGACATCAGCAGGTGCGCACGCAGCCTGTCCCTGTCGGCGGTGATTGCTTGCAGTTCGCTCAGAAGTTCGCGGCGCTTCTCCGGAATTTTTTCACGCATTCGGGCGCGGTTCCGATCGGCCTGCGCGAGAATCTGGTCGCGAGCGATCGGACGGCGGCGACGATCATAGAGATCGAGGCGCTCAAGCGGCTGCTTCTTAAGGAGAATATCGGCGATCGCCTCGACAAGTTCGAAAGCATCATGAATACCGCCGTTTAGGCCCATGCCACCCGCCGGACTGTTCAGATGCGCGGCATCGCCTGCCAGTGCGACGCGTCCGAGGTGATAGGTCGGCACGATACGCTGATGAACGCGATAGGCGCGCTTCTCAAGCACGTGATAGGCGCCGGATTTGGCGACGATCGTCTGCAGGCTTTGTTCGATGGCCACGTCGGTCAGCTGACTATCGATATCGACGTCCTCGCGCGGATAGATCGATACCCGCCAGCGCCCCGGGACTTTCAGCAATGAGAAGTTGCCGCCGTCGGTCCAGCAATAGCTGACGTTGGAGAGTGCATCGAGGTGGTCTTCGAAAGGAAAGTCGGTGGTGACCAGCAGCGTCGTTTCGGGATAGGTCTCGCCGTCGAACAACAGACCGAGCTCCTTGCGCACGATCGAGCGCGCGCCATCCGCGCCGACCAGAATGCGCGCGCTCACCGTCTCGCTGTCGGCACCGTTATCCAGCAGCACCGTCACCCCGTCCTCGGTCTGGGTGAAGCCGGAGACACCCGCGCCGTAGCGAACCGTCACATCGGGCTGATGCGCGACGCGCGCTAGCAGCGCCTCCGACAGCTTCCACTGCTCGCATTGCAGGCGGAACGGATAGCGCGTATCGGCCGCGAGCACCGAAAGGTCGAAGACGGCGCGTTCGCCAGACGGGTGGCGACGAATCTGCCAGTGCGGACAGGCAAGGCCGCGCGCGACCAGTTCGTCACTGATGCCGAACTGCGCGAGCATGTCGAGGGTCGGCGGGTGAAAGGTGGAGGCGCGCAGATCGCGTGTCAGGCTGGCGTCGCTTTCGAACAGGCCGACACTCAGGCCGCGCTCGGCGGCAAGGAATGCGACGCATAATCCAACCGGACCGCCGCCGGCCACCACCACGTCAAAATCGGGAGTTCGCACCATCGGCCGGACAGCTCCCAAAACCGTCGATGCCAACCTGTATTTTAAAAAATACAAGTGAACAAGGCCCTGTCTTGGATAAGATACAGGTGGATGGAAGGCAGTCGCGTATGGCGATGCCCTCGCCAGCGGCCGTCAGGCGATGGGCATCCATTTCGCCACCCGACCGAGGCTCGTCCGCGTCAGCGTCATCCGGTACTCGAACCGGTCGGGGGCATACAGACTCTCCTGATGCAGGACCGGCTGGTGCTCCTTGTTAAACATCAGCCGGCGCATGCAGATGAGCGGAGAATGGAGCGCGACGCGAAGGTGTCTTTGCGCAAGCTCGCTAGCCGGTACCGCCGTGATGACCTGTTCCGCCGTCGCCGACTGCACGCCCAGCCGGTCGAGTGCCTTGACGATCGGCTCCTCGCCGACCTCCGACTTCACAAGCCGTTTGGCGAATGCGGCAGGCACGTGAATCGTTGTCAGCGAGATCGGTTGTCCCTGATAGCTTCGCACGCGCAGGACACGCAGAACCGGAGCATCGTCCGCGAGCGCCCCCCTTAGTTCGCTGGGCATCGGCACGGTCGCCCATGAGAGATTGCGCGCCGTGGTATTCTCCTGAAGCGTGATCAGGTTCTCTATCAACCCCGAGATGTTCGTGCGTTGCGGCACCGGCGCCCGCCGCGCCGGAAAACTGCCGATGCCCTTCTGGCGCCGGATCAACCCTTCATCCTCAAGGCGCCCGAGGGCGCGACGGACGGTCACCCGACTGATCCCGAAACGTTCCGACAACACGGATTCGGAGGGCAGCGGATGGTCAAGGGGTTCAAGGCCATCGATCAGCCGTTGCCGAAGCTCGACATAGAGCTGCTGATGCAGCGGCGCGACATGCTTGGACTTGGAGGAGGTGCCGGCGTGTCTGGCCAGTTGGCGCTTTGCCATATCGTGCGGTTCTCGGTCGATCTCCGATCACCAATAGTCGCGAAGGCTCGCGACTTCAAAACGGAAGTGCTGCGGTCGAGCTGCGCTGCCGCATCCATGCGCACAGATTGCCGCCCGATTGAACATCGGCTCGTCTTGCGCAGGGTCTGCTTTATTGTCATAAAGCTATAGCAAGCAGTCATTTTGACTGTTACGGTTTCTATCGACCATGAAACCTCGCGAAGCAGATCCGTCCTTGCTCACTTCCGCCGCCCCTTTGCTGGCGGAGCGATCGCCAGTGCCGCTGTATCATCGGCTGTACATGGTTCTGCGTGAGCGCATCGCCAGCGGCAAACAACCAGAAGGCTCGGTGCTGCCAAGCGAATCTGAGCTCACGGCGTCGTTCAATGTCAGCCGGATCACGGCGAAGCGTGCGCTGGATGAGCTTGCTGCGGAAGGGTTGGTCGAACGGGTGCGCGGGCGCGGCACGACAGTCACCGGCCGCGCGGCGGCTGTGCTCGGCGCGCAGCCAATTACCGCAAGCATTGACGGTCTTCGCGAAAACCTGACTGCGATCGGGCGCGAAACGTCGGTGGAGGTCATCGAGTTCGGTTACGCCCCGCCGCCGGACACTGTGCGAGCGCGACTTGAACTGGCGCCGGGCGAGCACGCACAACGGGCCGTGCGCGTGCGCAGTCTCGATGGCGTGCCGCTTTCACAATCGACCACTTACGTTCCCGAACGCATCGGCCGCGCCTACGGCGCGAAAGACCTCGCAACCACGCCGCTGATCGATCTGCTGGAGCGGGCGGGCGTCGTCGTCGGCACGGCGGATCAGTCGATCTCCGCAACGCTCGCGGACAGTGTCACGGCGTCGCGGTTGAAGGTGGGTGTCGGGGCTCCGCTGCTGCTGATGAAGCGCTGCGTCAAGGATGCCGGCGGCAAGCCGGCTCAGTACATCGAGATTCTCTACCGCCCGGATCGCTTCGAATATCGCATGTCGCTGACGCGCGAGCAGACGGCCGGTCATGGCCGCTTTCCATCGACGAAGCCGCCGGCGAAGTCATCAAAGAGCAAGAAGCCGAGCAAACGGCCATAGGGCAAGCATCAAGAGGAGGGAACGGCGATGAATACGCGGAACACGCAGAGCAGGTTTCATGTAACGCGACGTGGATTCATGCTGAGCACGGCAGGTTTCGCCGCCGTGGGTGTCGGCATGCCTTCGGTGCTGCGCGCACAGAACCAGAGCCTGAAGGTCGGCATTCTGCATCCGGTCACGGGCGGCCTTGCTTATGAAGGCGAACAGGCTCGCAAAGGTGCGCTGCTCGCGCTGGAGGAGATCAACGCAGCCGGCGGTATCAAGTCGATGGGCGGCGCGAAGATCGAGGCTGTGCTGGCGGATGCGCAATCGAAGCCGAATGTCGGCGCGGCGGAGGTTGATCGGCTGGCAGAGGCCGGCGTCCTTGCCATCCAGGGCCCGTTCGCCTCCGGCATTGCGCTCGCGACCACGCAGGCCGCCGCCAAACACAATCTCGCGCATCTTGTCGATGTCGGCGTCGTCGATCAGATCGTTACCCGCGGATTGCCGAATACGTTTCGCTTCGCGCCGGGCTTCGGCAAGATCACGTCGTTTGCCCTGGATGCGCTGCAGAAGATCAATGCGACCGCCAACAATCCAGCCAAGACTGCAGTCATCATTCATGAGGACGGCGCTTTCGGCTCCGGCATGGCGAAGCTGCTCAACGAGAAGCTGCCCGGTCTCGGAATTCAGGTCATTCAGACCCTCAGCCATCCGACGCCACAACGCGACTTCACCAACATCGCGCTCCAGGTCCGTCAGGCGAACCCCGATCTCATCATTCCGTCCAACTACAAGAACGAGTTCATCCTCATGGCCCGCACGCTACAGCAGCAGCGGGTTCGCGCGAAGGTCGGAATCTATGCGTTGCTCGGCGGGGCAGCCTCGAACATAGCCTTTGCCAAGCAGTATCCGGACGCCGCCGAATACATCATGGATTGCAACCATTGGTACAATCCGACCAAGCCTCTCTCCAAGGCATTCGCCAAAACCGTTGCGGACAAGGGTTGGGATCTGACCTACGAACTGATGCTCAATTATTCCTGCATGCGCGTGCTTGCCGATGCACTGGAACGGGCCGGCGCGCCGGATCGTGCGAAGGTCATCAGCGCGTTGGCGTCGTCGACCTATACCGATCACATCATGCCGTATGGACCAACCAAGTTCGTCAACGGTCAGAACGAGGGTGCGCAACCGGCCAACACGCAGATCCTGAAAGGGAGCGTGGAGGTCGTTTATCCGCGCGAGTTCGCATCGGCCAACGTGGTCTTCCCGGTACCACAGGGCGGATGACGTGACGCCTCGCTAGGCCTCGCAAGGTTATGTTCAATTTCGGTTTGCTTGTTCCCGCCGTCCTCAACGGAGTTGCGATGGGTGCGGTCTACGCGCTCATCGCCCTCGGTCTGACGCTGATCTACGGCGTGTTGCACATCATCAACTTCGCCCATGGCAGCCTCTTGATGCTGGCGCTGTACGCGGCGTTCTTTCTCTACACGCTGGCGGGCGTTAATCCCTATCTGGCGCTGCTTGTGTTGATGCCGACGTTCTTCGCTCTCGGCTATGCGCTGCAGCGATTTGTCATTCAACCGTCCGGGCATGGACGCGACGAGAACGTTCTGCTGGTGACGCTCGGCCTTGCCATCATCATCGACAACCTGGCGCAGTGGCTGTGGACATCGACCACGCGCACCATCGACACGCCCTACGGTATGGAAGTTGTGGATCTGGGCGTCGCGTTCATGCCGCTCGCGAAGATCATCGCATTCTTTGGCGCGCTGGCGTTCGCTGTTTTGCTGTGGCTGCTGATGACATGTACCGATCTCGGCAAGGCGATCCGTGCCGTGGCGCGGGAGCGCGACGGCGCGCGGCTGGTCGGCATTCGCGTCCAGCACATGTACGCCATGACCTTCGGTATCGGCACCGCGATCGTCGCGGCGGCGGCCTGTCTGCTGTTACCCAGCTTCTATGTTACTCCCCAGGTCGGCTACGCCTTCGTGCTTGTCGCGTTCACGACGGTGGTGCTGGGAGGAATGGGCAGTTTCACCGGTGCGTTGCTGGCTGGTCTCCTGCTTGGGATCGTCGAGGCGCTGTGCGGGCTCTATCTCGGTGAGAGCCTCGGCCAGATTGGCATCTTTACGGTGTTCATCCTCGTCGTCCTGTTTCGTCCGATGGGCCTGTTCGGAGCGCGGGCATGAAAACAAGGGTCGCTGGCTGGTTGTTGCTCGCAGTGCTTCTCTGCGTGCCATTCGTCGTCCGCTCTGAATTCTGGCTGTCGTTCTGGCTGCTGGTACTGATGTTCGCGCTTCTCGGCCAGGCCTGGAATGTGCTTGGCGGTTATGGCGGGCAGTTCTCCTTCGGCCATGCGTTATTCTTCGGCTTCGGCGCCTTCGGTACCGCCATTCTTCAGGTGCGGCACGGTCTCAACGCGTATGCGGCCGGCGCGATCGCCATCGCAGGTACCGCCGTTGCCGGTGCAGCGATCGGACAACTGGTGTTTCGCTATCGGTTGCGCGGCGCTTACTTCGCACTGGTAACACTCGCCTTTGCCGAGGTCGCGCGCGTGCTGGTTGCCTCGTTCGACTACACCGGCGGCGGGTTCGGCATGCTGGTGCCGCTGGCGCGCGGCGCCGCCAATTTCCAGTTCGGTGATCGCCGGGTCTTCTACCTGATCGTCTGGGCGCTGGTCGTCATCGGCTGCCTGATCGCATTGTGGCTGGAGAATTCGCGCTTCGGCGCGCGGCTGATGGCCCTGCGCGAGAACGAGGATGGTGCGCAGGCGATCGGCATCGATCTGGTGCGGACCAAGGTGTTGGCAATTGCGCTCTCGGGCGCGATGGCAGCAACTGTCGGCGTATTCTACGTCCAGAACTTCCTGTTCGTGGACAGCCACCTCGCCTTCGGTCCGAGCATGTCGGTCGAAGCGCTGCTGGTCGCCATCATCGGCGGCATGGGCACGGTCTTCGGCCCGCTGTTTGGCGCAGTGATCCTGCATGCGCTGGGTGAGATCACCAAGCAGGTGACAGGGAACGCGCCAGGTCTCAACCTCGTCCTGTACGGGGTGCTGCTGATCCTCGTCTTGCGGTTTCTGCCGAATGGTCTGGCGGGTCTTGTCAACCGCAGGCCAGCGCGCAAGCAGGAGGCTGCCGATGCTTGAGGTGCGCGACCTGCACAAGCGCTTCGGCGGACTGACTGCGCTCAATGGCGCTTCGCTCGATGTTCGCGAGGGTGAAATCGTCGCACTGATTGGTCCGAACGGCGCGGGCAAGACGACTATGTTTGCCGCCATGACCGGCTTCGTCCGGCCGGATCGCGGGACGGTACGGTTTCTGGGCGCCGATATCACAGGCCAGGCACCTCATCTGAACTGCGTTCGTGGCCTGGTGCGGACGTTTCAGATCGTTCAACCGTTCGAGGGGTTGACGGTCGGCGAAAATATCGCCGCGGGCGCACATTTGCATCGGCGTGCACGCAAAGATGCGCTTGTCTACGCCGAACAGGTTGCCCAGCGTGTCGGTCTCGGCAAGCGGCTCGATCAGCCTGCTGCAGCGCTGACAGTGGCGGGGCGCAAACGACTGGAGCTTGCGCGGGCGCTGGCTACTGATCCGAAGCTGATCCTGCTCGATGAGGTGATGGCGGGTTTGAACCCTGGCGAAATCAGCGAGATCGTGTCGATCGTACAGAGCATCCGTGATAGCGGAGTGACCATTCTCCTGACCGAGCATGTGATGCAGGCGGTGGTCAGCCTTGCCGAGCGTGTTTACGTGCTCGCCAATGGTCGGGTGATCGCCTCCGGCACCACCGCGGAGGTGACGAGCGATCCGGCCGTCATCGAGGCCTATCTGGGACAGGGAGCGGCGGCGCGCCTGAAGAGCCGACTGGAGGCATCGCATGCTTCTTGAAGTCTCGGGCCTCAATGCAGGTTACGGCCTCGTTCCGGTGCTGCGCGACATCGATATGTCCGTGGCGACCGGCGAGGTGATCGCCGTGCTTGGCGCGAACGGCGCGGGCAAGTCGACGCTCAACAAGATCCTGAGCGGGCTGATGCCGCTATGGAGCGGCACGGTCCGCTTCGATGGACAGGACACCACCGGCCACGATGCGGCATGCATGGTCCAAGCTGGACTCATTCACGTGCCGGAGGGACGGCGCATCTTTCCCAATCTCAACGTGCGCGAGAATCTCGAGCTTGGCGGATACCGGCGCGGACGCCAGTATCGCGCGAGAAATCTTGAGCGTGCGTTCGCGATCTTCCCGCGCCTGAAAGAGCGGATGCGACAGCTCGCCGGCACACTCTCCGGCGGTGAGCAGCAGATGCTGGCGATCGGCCGTGGCCTGATGGCAAACCCGAAGCTGCTGATCCTCGACGAACCGTCACTCGGACTTTCGCCATTGCTGGTGGAAGAGATGTTCGGTCTGGTCGAGCGCATTCGCAACGAGGGTCCGGGCATCCTGCTGGTGGAACAGAATGTGGTGCAGTCGCTGGCGATCGCCACGCGCGCCTATCTGCTGGAGAATGGCGCCATCACGCTGAAAGGTGACGCTGACGCGCTGCTGGACAATCCGCAGCTGAAGAAAACGTATCTGGGACTGTGAGATGGCCATTCTTTCCGAGCGATTGAAACAAACCGGATTGCTCGTTGCCCCAGGCTGCTACGATGCGCTGTCGGCGTTGATGATCGAGCGCGCCGGATTCGAGGCCGCCTATGTGTCGGGCGCCTCCATCGCCTACACACGGTTTGGCCGGCCGGATATCGGGCTCGTCTCGTTCAGCGAGGTTGCCGATACCGTTGCGGCGATCAGCGACCGGGTCGGAATTCCTCTCATCGTCGACATGGATACCGGCTTCGGCAACGCACTTAACGTGCGGCGCACAGTGAAACTGCTGGCACGCGCTGGCGCATCGGCCTTGCAGCTCGAGGATCAAGTCACGCCGAAGCGCTGCGGTCATCTCAACGACAAGCAGCTGGTTCCGACCACCGAGATGGTCGGCAAGATCAAGGCATTCCTCGATGCGCGGCCGGATCCGAATGTGCTGCTGGTCGCACGCACCGATGCCATCGCAGTTGAAGGATTTCAGGCGGCGCTCGATCGCGCGTCGGCCTATGCGGAGGCAGGTGCCGATGTTCTCTTTATCGAGGCGCCGCAATCCCTGAATGAACTCACCACTATCGGTGCGCGCTTCCGGGGGAAAATTCCGTTGCTCGCGAATATGATCGAGGGCGGGAAGACACCGCTTACCAATGCAAGCGCGCTCGAGGCGCTTGGCTATTCCATCGTCATCTTCCCGGGTGGAACGGTACGGGCGCTCGCGCATGCGCTCGGCGACTATTTCGCGAGCATGAAGGCGCATGGAACCACAGCGCCTTATCGCGACCGGATGCTGGACTTCAAGGGAATCAACGACATCGTCGGAACGGACGACATGCTGAAGCTCGGACGACGCTATGAGTGAGCTTGATCCCGTAACCCTTGCGGTGCTCAAGGGACGGCTGGAACAGATCGCCGACGAAATGGATGCGACGCTGTTTCGCTCGGCGTTCAACCCGATCATCGCCGAGGCTCGCGATGCCAGTCACGGATTGTACCATGCAGACACTGGCGAAACGCTGGTGCAGGGCAAGGCGGGCTTGCCGATCTTCGTCGGCGCCATGGCGTTTGCGGTGCGCGCTGTGATCGATAAGTCTGCCAAGGCGGGCGATCTTGCCGACGGCGACGTCTATATCTTCAACGATCCCTACGACGGCGGCACGCATCTGTCCGACTTCAAGCTGGTGCGACCGTTCTTCCGTAACGGGCGGGTTTTCTGCTGGCTGGCATCGGTTGGCCATTGGCACGATGTCGGCGGCAATGTGCCGGGTAATTACAATCCCGTTGCGACGGAATGCTTTCAGGAAGGCATGCTCATTCCGCCGGTGAAGCTCTTCGCCAGGGGCGAATTGCGATCCGATATTGTCGATATCGTCGCCGCCAATTCGCGCCTGCCGAACAGTGCCTATGGCGACCTGAATGGGCAGATCAATGCGCTTGATCTTGGCGTGCGACGCCTCACGGCTTTGCTCGACGAGTATGGCGACGCTGTCGTTGCCGCAGCTCTCGTTCAGCTTCGCAACCGCGCTGCACAGCTGATGCGTGCCAGCATCGCCGAACTGCAGGACGGGGTCTACTCGGCTGAAGATTTTCTCGACAACGACGGCATCAAGGATGAGCCGCTGCGCATCGCTCTCGATCTGAAAGTCGATGGTGAGACGGTGACGCTGGATTTCTCGCGCTGTTCACCGGCCTGCGCAGGGCCGCTCAACATCGCCCGCTCGACTGCCATCGCTGCCTGCTATGTCGCGCTAAAACACATCTTCCGCGACGTGCCGGCCAATGCGGGCGTGCTGGACCCAATCCGCTTCATTATTCCGGACGGGACGTTGCTGGCGGCAACCGCGCCAAAGCCGGTCGGCGGATACACTGAAACCATTCTGCGCATGATCGATACGGTGTTCGTCGCGCTGTCGCAGGCGTGCCCGGAGCGCGTGAACGGTTGTGCCTACGGCACCATCAACGCGCTGTCGCTTGCAGGACATCGTCAGAACGGGCGGCGCTGGGTGATGTTCTCGTTCTTCGGCGGCGGTCATGGCGGCCATCCGGAAGGAGACGGACTCAACCACGGCAACGCGCCTATATCGACTGCGACCATTCCTCCGGTCGAAATCCTTGAAGCCGCATATCCGGTGATGTTCACGCGTTGGGCGCTGCGTCCGGACAGTGGCGGCGCAGGGCGAAGCCGCGGCGGCCTGGGCGCAATCTATGAAATCGAACTGCTGGAGCAGCAGGCCGATGTATTTTTGTTCGGCGAGCGTGGGCGGTTCGCGCCGCCCGGCGTGCTCGGCGGCGGTCCCGGCGCGCTCAACCGCTTCACGGTCATACGTGCAGACGGGCGCGAGGACCATCCGCCGATGTCCTCCAAGTGGGTCGGCGTCAAACTCGCGAAGGGCGAGAGGGTACGGCTCGAAACACCGGGCGGTGGCGGCTATGGCCCTGCAACGGAGCGTCTGGCGGATGCGATCGCGCGCGATATCGACAATGGCTACGTGACGCCGGTTGACCAGACGCTGTCGGATTCGAGAGGTGCGGCGTGAGCGGACGTCTGGTGATTGGCGTGGACGTTGGCGGCACGTTCACCGATCTGTTCTTCCTCGATGAGGCGACCGGGCGCTCCTGGATCGGTAAGGTGCCGTCGACGCGCGGGCGCGAAGCGGTCGGCTTTCTAAATGGCGTACGGCAAGGCGTCGACGATCTGGCGCAAGTCGCGACCGTTGTTCACGGCACCACCGTCGGTACCAACGCCCTCTTGGAGCGCAAGGGCGGCAACGCTGGCATCATCTCCACCGAAGGCTTTCGCGACGTGCTGGAAATGCGCCGCCGCGACCGCCCGCAGACCTGGGGCCTGTGGGGACAGTTCGAACCGGTGGTTCCGCGCGACCGGCGCGTCGAGGTGCGCGAGCGGGTGCTCGCGGACGGCACGGTTCGTACCGAGGCCGATCCTGCGGAGATCGTCGAACGCGCGCGCGAACTGTTGGCCCGCGGCGTTCAGGCCGTGGCCGTCACGTTCATTAACTCCTATGCCAACGCGCATAACGAGCGGATCGCGGTGCAGGCGCTGAAGTCTGTCTGGCCGAATGCCTACGTGAATGTCTCCAGCGAGATCCTGCCTGAGATTCGTGAATTCGAGCGCACCTCGACAACTGTGCTGAACGCGTATCTGCAGCCTGTGGTCGCCGACTATCTCGACCGGCTGCAAGCTGATCTCGGTGCACAAGGCTTTGCCGGTCAGGTTCTGATCGTGCAGTCGAACGGCGGCGTGATGACGATCGAGATCGCCAAGGCGCGCCCGATACGGACAGCCTTGTCGGGGCCGGCTGCCGGTGTCATCGCCGCAGCGCATATTGCCGCTTCCGCCGGGTTTCCGAATGTCGTTACCGGCGATGTCGGCGGCACCAGTTTCGATGTGTCGCTGATCTCAGACGGACAGACGGCGCTGGCGGCGCAGACGGCGATCGATTTCGGCCTCGTCGTCCGCACGCCGATGATCGAGATCACGACCATCGGCGCGGGCGGCGGCTCCATCGCCTCGGTCGATCGCAGCGGGTTGCTGCAGGTAGGTCCGGAATCTGCCGGCGCTGTTCCCGGTCCAGTGTGCTACGGCCAGGGCAATGACCGGCCGACGCTGACGGACGCGAATGTTGTCCTCGGTCGGATCAACGCCGAACGGCCGATTGGCGGAGCGCTGGCCCGGCTCGACGTCGAGGCCGCGAAAGCAGCGATCGCACGCCACGTCGGCGAACCGCTGAACCTCGATCCGGTCGCTGCCGCAGAGGCGATCGTCCGCGTTGCCAACAGCCGCATGGCCGGCGCTATCCGACTGGTCTCGATCGAGCGCGGGCACAACCCAAGGGATTTCGTGTTGATGCCGTTTGGTGGCGGTGGCGGACTTCATGCCGGCGCGTTGATGAAGGAGGTGGGACTGAAGGCGGCGCTTGTTCCACCATCTCCTGGCGTCACCTCGGCGCTCGGCTGTGTGATTGCCGACATGCGCCACGACTTCGTGCAGACCGTCAATCGCGCGCTGGACGAGATCGACTTCTCCGGGTTCAACGCCGAGATCGCACGTATGGCCGAAGAGGGCGAACGCCTGCTGGACAAATCCGGCGTCGGCTTCACGGCGCGCGATACGCTCGTTGCCTGCGACATGCTCTATCTCGGCCAGACACACACCGTCGCCGCGCCGATCGTCTGGTGCAAGGGTCAGACGATCGACGCAAAAGCAGTGCGTGCGGCGTTCGAGCGGCGTTACAGCGAGGTTTACGGCCGGTTGCTGGATGGCATCCCGATCCGTGTGCTGAACATCCATGTGGCACTGATCGGGCGCAGGCCCAAGCTCGACCTCACGGCGCTGGCGCCGGCTGGCGGTAGCATTGCAGCGGCGAAGCAGGGAGTGCGTTCCGTCTATGTCAACGGTGACTGGCACGACGCCGTGGTCTACGCGCGACACGAACTGCCGGTCGATGCACTGATCCATGGTCCCGCCATCCTTGAACAGCAGGATACGACCATCTTCGTCGAGCCGGATCTGCAAGCGCGTGTCGACCGGCTCGGCAACATCATTATTGAGCGGCGAACCCCATGATCGACCTATCGCAACCGGCGAAAATCGGCCTCGTGCTTGTCGATTTGCAGAACGACTTCCTGCACGCGAACGGTGCGTATGCGCGGGGCGGTGCAACAGCGGCGTCAATCGGCGAACTTCCCGGGCGGCTGAAACCGGTTGCCGATGCCGTGCGCAGCGCTGGTGGCTTCGTGATCTCGACGCACTTCACGCTGGTGCCGGGTAAGGGTGGTGAGCCGCTCATCTCCCCACATCTCAAGGCGTTGCGACCGTTCCTGCGCAAAGGCGATTTCGCGCCGGGAGGATGGGGCCATGCGCTCGTCGACGAGCTGCAGCCCAGTGACTTCTTGGTCGAGAAGGTGGCGTTCTCGGCGTTTTACATGAGCCGGCTGGAATGGTTGCTGCGCAAGACCGGCATTGAGACGCTGGCGTTCTCAGGGATCGTCACGAATGGCGGCGTTGCCTCTACTCTACGCGATGCGCATGTTCGGGACTTCAACGCGATCCTGCTCGAGGACGGCTGTGCCGCCTTTTCCGACGAGGTTCACCGTACCAATGTGGCGGCGCTTCGCTCGGTCGCTGACGTCATGACCTGCGCCGATTTCGTGGCCGCCTTGCAGGCGGCACGTCGGTGACGGCTATAGCTGGCGATGCTTGGCCGCCAGCTTCTTCTCCAGGTGGGGCACCAACCCGCCGTCGGCGAGCATGTCCAGCAGGAATGCTGGCAGCGGTTCGCATGAAAGAACCATCCCGCGCGTTTCATTGACAAGACGACCGCGCGCCAGATCAAGCGTAACGCAATCGTCGGCGCGAATTTCGTGCGTCGTCTCGCAGACCAACACCGGCAGGCCGAGATTGAGCGCGTTGCGGAGGAAGATGCCGCCGAACGACTTGGCGATCACGGCGGAGACGCCCAAGACCATCAGTGCCTGAGCTGCCTGCTCACGCGAAGAGCCGATGCCGAAATTCCGGCCAGCCACCACCACATCGCCTGGGCGAACATCCTTGGCAAAATCTGGCGCCACTGCTTCGAGACAATGGCGGGCCAACTCCTCGACGGTACCCTTCATGTAGCGTCCGGGCGCGAGGACGTCGGTATCGATGTTGTCGCCGAAGACAAAAGCGCGGCCGCTCATGATAAAGCCTCCCGGAGATGCTGCCGGGGATCGGCAATCCGGCCTTCGATGGCCGAGGCCGCAACTGTGTAGGGCGAGCCCAGATAAACGTTCGAGCTCGCGGCTCCCATTCGTCCCTTGAAATTACGCGCGGTGGATGAGATCGCGGTCACGCCCTCACCGAACCGCGCGTCGCCGTAGCCCGCACAGATACCGCATGCGTTGGGCAAGAGCCGCGCACCCGCGTCGAGCAGCGCCGCGAGCGTGCCTTCGCTGCGTGCGATCTCCTGATCGCGGAGCGAGGCGGGAGCAACCATGAGATCGACGGTCCTTGCGATCTTCCTACCCCGCAGGACGTTTGCGGCCATACGCAAGTCTTCGAGCTTCGCACCGGTACAGGCGCCGATATAGGCGGCATCCACTTTCACACCGGGGTAAACCCCGACCGGAGCCGAATTCGCCGGGCTGTGCGGTGCCGCCACCTGTGGTTCCAGCGTGTCCGCGTTGAATATGTGATGTTCGGCGAGCTTGGCATCGCGGTCACCGCGCCAGACGGTGTTGTCATCGACATGGGCGCCAGCGCGGCGGAGAAAATCCGTCGTCGTTTCGTCGGACTCGATCAGGCCGGTCTGGCCGCCGAGCTCAGCCGTCATGTTCGACAGCGTCATCCGCTCCTGCATCGACAGGGCCCCTATTGCCTCGCCGGCATATTGAACCGCCTGATAGCGGCCGCCATCCATGCCGAGCTTCGCGCAGAGAAACAGCATCATGTCTTTTGCCGAAAGCCCTTGGCCAAGCCGGCCCGTCCATTCGATCAGAATCGTCTCTGGCACCTTCAGCCAGATTTCACCGGTGGCGAGCACGCCGGCCATCTCGGTTGCGCCGATCCCGAACATGTACGCGCCGAATGCGCCGCCGGTGGGCGAATGGCTGTCACCGCCGACGACAAACATACCCGGCTTGAGATGGCCACGCTCCGATAGCACGACGTGGCAAATGCCCTGTGCGTCGTAGAAGTTCGCAATCCGTTGAGCGGCGGCAAAGGTTCTGGTGGTCTGCTGAATCTGGCGGCTCTCCTCGTCGGTGGCGGGGACATAATGATCGGTGATTAGCACGACCTTGTGTGCGTCCCAGATGCCAACACCGAGCCGGTCCAGGATCGGTTTCACCCGCCGCGGCCCACCGGAATCGTGGATCATCGCGAGATCAACCGCACAGGTGACGATCTCGCCCGGTGAAACGACATCGCGCCCCGCCGCTTTCGCGATGATCTTTTCGGCAAGTGTCATTCCCATGGCGCAGCTCCGGTCCGTCCTCGACAAGGAATCGTCCGTCGGAGGCAGGCGTTCATCTGCCAGAAACGCTCCCTATCAAAAGATATAAACATATACCATTATGTCATAGCCGATGGCGAAGTCGAGACCCTAGGCGCGCTTTAGCCAGGACCTGCCATTGCACCGTGGCAGGTTGCCCCTCCCCTTTCCAACGACCATGCTCGCGCCTTGTGCGGCAGAGCGGCTGCTATCGACGCTCAAATGGTGCAGAGCATATTGTTGTGCTGCAGCCCCAAATCGAGGCGTTGTCGGTGCCCGGAGCGTGTCGTGCGGCTGGAAACTCGCAGCACAGCCTTTATCGCTGGCGCAAAAAATACGGTGTTCTTGAGATTGAGCAGGCGAAGCGCTTCAGGGAATTGAAGCGGGAGAAGCTGCGGCTCAAACGACTTGTTGCCGGCCTATCGCTGTAGAAACAACAGAGGAGGCTCGGATCGTTATCGAGCAATGGCGAAACCAGCACAACACGATCAGACCGCACTGGTCCTCAATTATCGACCTCCGGCCCCGCAGACATCCACACGCGAAATATAGAATCTAGATCAGAGGACAGCGATGCCGCCATCTCTATTCCGCTAGTCCAAATTATCCGTCAGGTCACATTACCTCAGCATACAGTCATTGCATCAGCTGCCGGTACGCCAAGCCGCCCGCTTAGAGCGAGCAATCGTTCAACGACATCTGAAGCAATCGGGACACCGCGATCACGAGCGGTGCGTTCAAGCGCGGCCGCCCGCAAACCAGGCAGGCGCGCTGCGTTGCCCGCATTCGCCGCAAAATGCCGCGTCCAATCCGACATCAGAGCCGCGTAAGTCGCAGCTTCCGTGGCAAGCGAAGGATTGATCACAAGGAAGAAAGCGGTTTGCCCGCCAAGTGCGCCGGCACCCAAACTCGTCCCCGCCGCCGGCCGCATACCTTCGCGATCGTCGATGTCGGCGGCAAGGCTTCCGGCCAACAATTCGCCGAGCATCGCGATGCCGAGTCCTTTGTATCCGCCGAACGGCAACAACATGCCATCGCGCGCCGCTTTCGCGTCGGTCGTCGGCGATCCGGAGGCATCGACCGCCCAGCCCTCCGGGATCTCTTCCCCACGCTCGACGGCCAGCAGAACATGGCCGCGCGCCGCAACGCTGCACGCCATATCGAACACCACAGGATCGCTGCCCGGAACCGGAGCGGCGAACGCTATCGGATTGTGCCCGATCAACGGACCGCTCGAACCGGGCATGGCAAGCAATGGCGGCGTCCGCTGAATCGCGATCGAAACGAAACCACGTTCCGCGGCGATCAGAGGATAAATCCCGACTGCGCCCAGATGCCCCAGATTGCGCGCGAAGCACATGGTGACAGCCTGCTCGCGCGCCACTTCGCAGCAGGCATCAATGGCACGCAGCCCTGCGAGCTGTCCCATCGCGCCGTCGCCGTCGAGCCGCAAGGCTCCGGCTTTAACCGTATGCGTGATGTGGGGATGCGAATTGTATTCGCCCGAACCAAGCTTTTCGACATAACTCGGAAGCCGCGACAGCCCATGCGTAGCGACGCCGCGCACCTCGGTACGAACGATAACCCCGGCGACCGCAGCCGCGTCGTTGGCTGCAAGGCCCGCTTTCTCAAGGAGCCTTGCCACCCAGTTCTCGAGACTTTCGATCGACCAGCTCGCCGGAGACTTCATGAAATTTCGCCGCGACGAGCTTTCAGGAATGCAACATCGACGCGAGAGATCGATATTTCCGTATCGCCCAGCGCTTCGGAACGGGTCTGCGCACCATTCGCCACCGAAAGAAGCGCGTCTTTCAGGCATTTGGTTGCGTCGTCCATATTGGATTGACCGGTGATGATGCCGCCAAGATCCACATCGATATTGTCTGCAAATGTTATTGCAGTGTTCGGGTTACCGGTAACCTTCACAGTCGGAACGAGCGGATGACCGATCGGATTTCCGACCCCGGTGGCGAACAGGATGACCTGCGCGCCGCCTGCGGCGATGGCCGCGATATTCTCTACGCCCGGTGCCGGTGCGTTCATGAAGATCAGGCCTCGCTGCGATGGCCGCTCACCATAGCCAACCACTTCCACCAGTGGCGAGGTGCCACCTTTGCGCACAGCGCCCATCGACTTCTCTTCCATCGTCGACAGACCGCCCATGATGTTGTCCTCACCGAGCGGCAGGAGCTGAATACCCTGGAATCGTGCTAGCGCCTCCGCCTCTGCAACCGCCGAGAGCAACTGGGCCGACACTTCCGGAGTCGTCGCGCGCTCTGCCAGCAGATGTTCCGCCCCGATGATCTCGTCGGTTTCGGAAAGGATCGCGGTTCCGCCTGCTTCAATCACCAGATCGGCGACGCGACCGATGGCCGAATTGGCTGTGAGGCCGGATGTGGCATCCGACGCGCCGCATTCGAGCCCAATCGTCAGCGCGGAAAGCGGAGCCGAAACGCGCTTGAGCGACGCAGCCGCCTCGACCATTCGCGCTGCGATTTCGACGCCGCGCGCGACTGTCTTCGCCGTGCCGCCAAGCGGCTGCACCGCGATCCACTCCACCGGCTTGCCCGAATCTGCAATCGCGCGCGCGAAGCGCTCGGCGGTCACCGGCTCAAGGCCGATCACCAACGTCGCGGCGACGTTGGGATGCATGCCGTAATTTATCAGCGTGCGATCATGCTGATCGCGGTCTTCCGCAATCATACCGCGGCCATAAGCCACGCAGACCGGCACGGTTCCCGGCACTTGTGCGCAGATCCGGCGCGCAACCGGATTGACATTGTCCATCACGGCGATCACCGCGACATGATTGCGCACGCCGACGCGGCCGTCAGGCCGCTCGTATCCGAGGAAGGTCTCCTTCGAGGTGGATTGCATGGCTGTCATTTCGCCCGATCTCCCCGGCCTCGATTGCTTTCGATATTGTGCAGATGCACGTGCTCACCGACGACAATCGCTTTGGTGGCCCGCCCCACGACGACGCCGTATTTCAGCACGGGATCACCGGCGGCAATATCGGTCAGCGCGAATTTGTGGCCGAACGGAATCGCCGAGTGCAGCCGCACGCTCAATTGCCCAGCGCCATCGGCAATCTCGACCCGTGCGCCTTCGGCAAATTCGGCAAGGCAGGTCGCGACGTTATCTTTCGGATCAATCTTAAGCACCCGGTCCATCACTTCTTTCCTTGGTCGCGATTCTCTGCGTCGCTCATCGAGTTCAACACCTCAAGCGATAACCGGATCTGGGATGCCATGAGATCGGCAAGCGCGGCTCCCTTGGCGAATCTCGCATCGAGCGCGGCCTCGAAAAATTTGGACTGCACATTCTTATCGGCAAGCGCCGTCTCGGTCTCTGCTTCCAAACGCTTCACGATATCGGCGGGCGTCTTTGGCGGAGCAAACAAGGCCATCCAAACAACGAAATCGATGCCGCCGACGCCGATGGCCTCGCGGACCGTCGGCGTATCGGGCAACAGCGCCGTGCGCGATTCCTGTAGCACCGCAAGCGGCTTCAATACGTTGCCGCGAACCAAGCCAAGCGCGGTCGGAAGCCCAACCGCCACCATGTTCACATGCCCGGCCGCAGCATCGTTTACCGCGGGCGGACCGCCGTTATACGGCACATGGAGCAGCTTCAGCTTTGCGCGCTGCTGCAGCATCTCCATGGCGAACAACATTGGCGAGCCCTGACCGGGAGTCGCAAAAGTCAGCGATGGATTGGCATTGCGGGCCTTCTCGATCAATTCGGGCAAGGTGCTGGCCGCACGCTTCGGATTAGCCAATAGCGCGACCGGAATCGTGCCTGTCAGCGCGACGGGCTCAAGCATCCGGTAAGGGTTATTTTCGACGGTCGTGGTTCGCTGAATCTGCGTATTCGTACCCAGAAGCAGCGTGTAGCCGTCCGGCGACATCGTCATCATGGAGTTCAGCGCGATGCTGCCGATCGCGCCAGGCCGATTCTCGACAACGAATGGCTGCCCCATCTGCGCGCTCAACTTCTCTCCGAGTATGCGCGCGACGATATCCATTGAGCCGCCGGCCGGGAAACCGACGATGATGCGCACCGGACGCGACGGATAGTCCTGCCCATATGCGACGGTGCCAGCGCACATTGCGCCGGCCAGCAAAACGATGCGGGTAAAGAATTTCAACATCACCAACTCCGGTGGTTTTAGCGGGCGGCTGCCGCAGCCTGGAACATCGTGCGCGTGATCCGTTCGGACAGACGCCAGCCAGAAGGCGTCAGCACGAACCGGTCGCGGTATTCGCCAATGGTTTCCGGGCCAGGAAGCGGATAGGGAGGCAGGGGGGGTGTCGTGCCGCTGCCATGATGACGGTAGACCGTGACCAAGGAACGAGAAACCGCGGTTTGCGGGTTAAGCACCTCGACCTCGATGTTCGAGAGAATGTGACAGGTGACGCGGTTTTGCGGCCGCGCGGCGTAAGCAGCACGCAAGCTCTCGATGCCGACAAAGCGCTGGCCATCCCGGTCCATCACCGCGTTCTCGTCGAACAAGCCAAGAGCAGCTTCGTAATCGCCCCTGTCGGTGCAACTCGCGAGCGCGATAATGAGCCTCGTGCAGGATTCCTCTATCTGTTCAGAAGCCGTCATCAGTTTCTTTGCCTTGTATTCGCCTGCGCAACCAGAAAACGACAGTCTTAGGATGCCGTCAGGGACGGGTCATAGGAACGAGCCTCAAGTACCACCGTTGTGTAACACACGGTGGCCTCTAAGCCCTTGTAAACAACGATTTATTTTGATTTCAACGCGCTGGAAGGCGCATGGTAGCGAGGGAGGGACTCGAACCCCCGACACAAGGATTATGATTCCTCTGCTCTAGCCAGCTGAGCTACCCCGCCGCCGAAACGGCTACAGGCCGAGGACGACCTGAAAGCGTGCGGGGATATAAGGTTTGCATGGAAAAGCTGTCAAGCAACGTTCCGGCCAAAAGCACGTAACCCCCACGAATTCCTCTATTTTGGCCGCACAGTCGGATCGCCTTCGGGGCTTCCGGGCGGGGGAATGACCGGCATATTTCCGCCATTGGGCGCTGGCGCACGAATGTCCGGATCGAGGCCGAGCGGCGGGCAGATCACCCCGTCCGTGCGCGCCAACTTCTCGCTCAACGGCTCTTGGTCGGTTCCACGCCCCTCCGTCTCAGGAGTATCGGTATGCGGCAGCCGTTCCCTGTCGGCGCAAGCCTTGGGATCGAGCTTCGGCGGCGCTGGCTGCGCCGGCACGTCCGGATCCTTGGGCTGCTGCTGCTGGGCATGAGTATGAGACGACGCGCCACCCAGAATTGCACAGGCCAGGATTACCGGCATCAAGCGATCGACAACAAACATGTTTTCGCTCCCGTCGGAACGACAAGCGGAATTACACCGATTGGTTCCGCCAGCGTCATGGAAGCGCGTGCACAGAAGGCCTGTCAGGCCTCTTTGCCGAATCGCATCATGGAGAAGTGCCCGAGCGGCGGCATCGGCTTGCGATCGATCACGCGCATGCGCGGATTGCGGTCGATCCAGCTTTGCAGACGCGCCCATTCGAATTCCGGACGCCAGCCGAGACGTCGCGCGATGGGCGCGAATTGCAATTCGAAGCTGCGGCGCATGCCACCTTCAGCGCTGATGTGATTGACCAGAATGATCTCACCGCCTGGCTTCAGCACACGCGCGAATTCATCGAGCGCGGCATCCGGATCGGGCACGGCGGTGATGACATATTGCGCGACGACGACATCGAAGGACGCATCCGGAAAGCCAAGATGCGCGACATCCATCACCGACAACGCTTCCACGTTGTGGAGCTTGAGGTCGCGCACGCGCGCATGCGCCTTGCGCAGCATCGGCTCGGAAATGTCGATGCCGACCAGCCGGTTCTCGCGCGAATAATCGGGCAGTGAAATGCCGGTGCCGACGCCGACTTCAAGAATACGCCCGCCGATCCGCTCGGCCGCAGCGATCGAAGCTTTGCGTCCGCGTTCGAACACAGCGCCGAAAACGAGATCATAGACCGGCGCCCAGCGGGCGTAGGCCTTGGTGATAGTCGATTTGTCGAGCTCCCCCGTCATTCCCTGCTCTTTCACATCCCTCTCCCCGAGGAGGGATAATGCATCAGACGCGCGACGACGCGAAATCGGACGGAGCGCCGCGCGACATCATCGCCACCGCGCTTCTGATGAAGCCGCCGCCGAGCACACGCGCCTGACCGTCCGGCGCATCATAGAAGACGCAGGCCTGTCCTGGCGCCACACCGTCCTCGCCTTCGACCAGTTCGATTTCATAGCCACCATCGCCGCGCGACAGCCAGGCCGGCTGCGGCGCTCGGGTGGACCGCACCTTCACGAACACTTCGCGGCGGCCTGCGTCCAGCGTGTCATCAAGTTCGCCGTCGCCGATCCAGTTCACCTCGCGCAACCCGATGCGCCGGGTCCGCAGCGCCTCGCGCGGTCCGACCACCACGCGGCGAGCGCTGGAATCGAGATGGATCACATACATCGGCGCGCCGGTGGCAACGCCAAGGCCTTTCCGCTGGCCGATGGTGAAGTGGATGATGCCGTTATGGCGGCCAAGGACCTTGCCGTCGAGATCGACGATCTCACCGGGATCGGCAGAACCCGGCATCAGCTTCTCGATGATGTCGGTGTAGCGGCCCTGCGGCACGAAGCAGATGTCCTGGCTGTCTTCCTTGTCGGCGACCGCAAGCCCGAAGCGCCGCGCGGCGTTCCGCGTCTCCGCCTTGGTCAGATCGCCGAGCGGGAAGCGCAGGATGTCGAGCTGCTCGCGCGTGGTGGCGAAAAGAAAATAGCTCTGGTCTCGCTCTTCCTCGCGCGCACGGTAAAGACCGCGACCACCGCCAGGCAGCGCACGCGACGCGATATAATGCCCGGTCGCCATCACCTGCGCACCGAGATCCTTCGCGGTATCGAGGAGGTCACGGAACTTGATCGACTGATTGCAGGAGATGCACGGCACCGGCGTCTCGCCCGCGACATAACTCTCGGCGAAACGGTCGATCACCTCTTCCTTGAAGCGGCTTTCATAATCCAGCACGTAATGCGGTATGCCGAGCGTGCCGGCCACCTGACGCGCATCGTGAATGTCACGGCCGGCGCAGCAGGCGCCCTTGCGATGCGTCGCCTCGCCATGATCGTAAAGCTGCAATGTCACGCCGACCACGTCATAGCCTTCCTCGGCCAGCAAGGCAGCGGTAACCGACGAATCCACGCCGCCCGACATCGCCACGACGACGCGGGTGTCCTGCGGACGGCTGTCCAGACCTAGTGAGTTCATCATGAAGGTTGCGGCCCGTGCCGCACTCCTTGGAATTGTTCGTTATTGCCGCCGATCTCTCCGGTTGGTTCTACCGTCGCGACGGGCCGCAAGGCAATCGAAGCCCACATATAGGGTGCCCAACTGGGAATTTCTTGCCGGGCGGATGAAAAGCGTTGCCGGTCTTGATCGGGAAGCGCGACCCAGTCAATTGATTTTATTAGCTTTTTTTGTCGCAATGACTGGCGCATGGCTTGCAATGCCCCTTTCGAATGAATTGAAATTTCCGGAGGTCGAAAGCGTGACCAACGTTGCATCCGAAGCGTCCGCGGTTTTGAACCGCCCTGCCCCGTCCCGCAGCGCCTCATCCAAGGGTGGCCAGGCGGATGGCGGCTTTGCCGCCTTGATGGAAAGCCAGGTCGAGCGGCGCGATGAGCCGAGGCCGGCGCGGACTGACCGGGCGCAGGCGCGCCGGACCGAGCGTGACGATCCGGCGGACAAGGCCACATCCGGCGATTCCTCAGCCAAGAGTGACGGCCCGGTTCGATCTGACGGAACCAAGGATGCCGGCCGGCCAACCGAGAAACCTGCGGTCGAAGCGAAAGACAGCGCGCAACCTGCCGAAGGATCCGCCGAAGCCACCACCGAAGAGAAGGCAACCGATGGAGCGGCAACCGTTACAGCTGCTGTCGCTCCGCCAGTTCCGGTGAGCCAAACGGTTGTAACACCAGCGGTTCCGGCTATGCCGGTTGCGACGGCGCCGGTTGTAGCGGCGCCCGGTGAAACATCGGTCACCCCGACTGAAGCAACATCAGCCCCAACTACTGCGCTTCCCACCACCCCTGCCGCAACAACTCCGGTCACGGCTCCTGCCGCGCAGCAGCCCGTTGATGCGGATGGGCAAGTCACCGTTCCGGCGCAGACAGCGCAAACACCCGGTACGCCTGCAGCCAATTCCGCTCAGCAAGCTGCGACTGCCGTCTCGGCGAACCCACAGAACGCATCCAAGAACGGACAGGCACTTGCCGGCGACGCAACGACAGACACGGAAGCCGAAGCAAGCGTAGAGACGACGCAAGCCGAACCGGAAGAGTTGTTCAAGGAAGCCAAGCAACCCACCGTTCAAAATGCCAATTCCGCGCAAACCCAGGCCAAGTCCGACAAGCCGGAATTGAAGAGTGAGCCCACATTCAAGCCCGACGACATCGTGTCGCCCAAGCTCACGACCGAACAAACGCCGCAACTCACGCCGCACCTGCCCGCACACGCAACGGCGGCAACCGCAGCGACGCCACAGGCAGCGCCGGTCGGCAGCGCGCAGGCCGTGCCGGTCAACGCAATCGCCGTTGAAATCGCGGGTCAGGCCAAAGCCGGCAACACGCGCTTTGAAATTCGCCTCGATCCGCCGGAACTTGGCCGGATCGACGTGCGCCTCGATGTCGACAAGGACGGCAATGTCACCTCCCGCCTCGTGATCGAGCGCGCCGACACCTACGACCTGTTGCGCCGCGACCAATCGACGCTCGAACGGGCTTTGCAACAGGCCGGACTCAAGACATCCGACAATTCGCTCGAATTCTCGCTGCGCGATCAGGGGTTCGCTCAGCATCAACGCCAGGACGACGACACGCCGCGCGGCGTTCGCACGCTCGTTGCAGAGACTGACATCATGCCCAGTGAAGCGGCCAACGGTTATGCACGATTGCTCGGCGGCCGCAGCGGCGTCGATATCCGCGTGTGACGTTTAGGGACAAGGAAAAATGACAACCATCAATACCGGCACCGGCAACAACGTCGCCTCTACCTATAACGAAAGCCTTGCGGGCACATCGAAGACCTCGCTCGCCGACAATTTCGCAACCTTCCTGCAATTGTTGACGACGCAGCTCAAGAACCAGAATCCGCTCGATCCGATGGACACCAACCAGTTCACGCAGCAACTGGTGCAGTTCGCGCAAGTCGAGCAGCAACTGAAGTCCAACGACCAATTGTCGTCGCTCGTTTCGCTGCAACAAACCGCGCAATCGACCCAGGCATTGGGCTTCGTCGGACACATCGTCGCTCTTGATGGCCAGACGTCGCGCCTCGCAAATGGCAGCGCCGGCTGGAGCTTCAACTCGCCGAAGCCAGCGACAGCAACGATCAACATCGTCAATTCAGCGGGCGCCACCGTTTATACCGGCACATTCTCGCTCAACGCCGGCATCCAGAATTTCGTTTGGGACGGGCGCAACACCTCCGGCCAACTGCAGCCCGATGGCGACTACAAGATGTCGATCACGGCGAAAGATGCATCAGGCCAGAGCGTCGCCGTTACGACCGAAGTTCAGGGTGTTGTCGATTCCGTGGACGTTTCAAAGACGCCACCGGTCCTGAACGTCTCCGGCAAGGATTACACGCTCGACAAGATCAAGCGGGTCATTCGCTACGTCGCACCACAACAACCTGATCCCGATCCAAAGCCAGATCCAACGCCTGAAACAGAAACTCCCGCATCGTAATTCGCTCGCAACGCGTTGAACTCTTAACAAGCGATTAAGCCGTTGCTTCACGACATTTCGTTGACAGGCATTTCCCAATTGAGTGTTGCGCTTAGGCAAATCTTAAGCGGCAGCGACTACATTCCAGGGAGTTTGTCGGTTGAGTGTGTGAGTGAAGCAATGACCGAACCTCATCGCCCGAGGGTCAAATATGTCATCGGGCCGGACGGTTCTCCGCTAACGATTGCGGACCTACCGCCGCCTTCGACCAAGCGTTGGGTGATCCGCCGCAAAGCGGAGGTTGTCGCGGCCGTGCGTGGCGGCCTGCTCTCGCTGGAAGAAGCGTGCCAGCGTTATACGTTGACGACTGAAGAATTCCTGTCATGGCAATTCTCGATCGATCAACATGGCCTTGCCGGTTTGCGCACAACGCGCATCCAGCAATATCGGCAGTAATGCCCCGTTAAAGTCGGTTAGCGGAATCTGAATAGCGAACGCTGCTTCTCGCCGAAGCAGCGCTATTCGGCTTTCACTTTATATCCGAATATCTGGTGGCCGCGCGGGTAATGCTGTCTTTGCGTTGGCTGATTTGGTGGCTACACTAGTCCCAGATTTCCCGGAGCGCGTCATGACCTTCAAGTCTGTCCTCTTCGCCGCCGCGGCCCTCCTGTTGACCTTCGCCCCCGCCTCCGCCCGCCAACTCGCGGTCGGCGCTGCTGCCGGATATCTCGAACCGCCGGGATACCGGGCGGTCCCGGTTTACGTCTGGCCGAATGGCGGTCGCTGGACGCCGGTTGATACCACCATGGGCTATCCGTTCCGTGAGCCGATCTATTCGACGCCACGCAACTACCGATATGTCTATGTGCGGGGCTATTACTGGAAGCGTGTACCTAACCCCTATGCGCCGCGGGTTTATAAGCGCGTGGTCAAGGCATCTCATGTGTCAAAGCCGCGCCGCCGGGCCGGGCCCTGTATCAGCGATACTGGTTATGGGCGCCACGAGTATTGCAATCGCTTCTTCTAAAAGCGTCCCAAGGCTAAAAGCGTCCAAGGCGACAGACGACAAGGGCGGGTGATCCCCGCCCTTTTTCATGCCCGGTTACCTCCGAAGGTAACAATCGTTAACGGCGTTAACCGATTGGAAACCATATACGCGGCAAATATTGCCGGGTTGGGGCGCGACGCGTCGTCGTGTCGGGGGGAACTGGTCGGTGCAAGGTCTGGTCGAGTTCATCAAAACACTGGGCGCAACGCGCGTCATGGCGATGGCCGCGGTTGCGGCGGCGCTCATCGGCTTCTTCGGTTTCATTATATTGCGGGTCACGGCCGTGCCGATGACACCGCTCTTCACCGATCTCACCTTCGAAGACTCGTCGGCAATCGTCCGCGACCTGGAACGCCAGGCGATTCCGTATCAGGTGCGCAATGACGGCGCGATCATCCTGGTCCCGAAGGACGCGGTCACGCGCCTGCGCATGAAGCTGGCCGAAAGCGGCCTGCCCAAGGGCGGCGGGGTCGGCTACGAGATCTTCGACAAATCGGACTCGCTCGGCGCCACCAGCTTCGTCCAGAACATCAATCATCTGCGCGCCCTGGAGGGCGAACTCGCCCGCACCATCCGCAGCATCGATCGGGTCGCGGCGGCACGCGTGCATCTCGTCCTGCCCGAACGGCCTCTGTTCTCGCGTGAGCGCCAGGAGCCGTCCGCGTCGATCGTGCTCAAACTGCGGGGCGGTCTGGAAGCCCAGCAGGTTCGCGCGATCCGTCACCTTGCTGCGTCGGCGGTGAATGGCCTCAAGCCGACGCGAGTTTCGATCGTCGATGAAGCCGGCCGACTTCTCGCTGACGGCGCCGATGACCAGGCCGGCGGCCTCGGCACCGGCGCGGACGAGCGCAAGGTCGCCTATGAGCGACGGCTTCGCGAGCAGATCGACAACATCGTGTCATCGGTCGTCGGACCTGGCCGTGCCCGCGTGCAGCTGACCGCCGATTTCGACTTCAACCGCATCACGCAAACGACCGACAAATTCGATCCGGAAGGCCGTGTGGTCCGCTCGAGCCAGACCCGCGAAGAAACCCTTGCCTCATCGGAGGCGCGCGAGGGTCAGGTCACCGTCGGCAACGAACTGCCGGGCGCCGGTCAAAACCGGCAGGGCGCCGGCGCCGACAATGCGAACAAGAGCGACAACCGCAAGAGCGAGGAAATCGTCAATTACGAGATTTCGCGCACGACCAAAACCGAAGTGATCGAGGGCGGCCGGGTCAACCGCATCTCCGTCGCCGTGCTCGTCGATGGCACCTATGCAAAGAACGACAGGGGCGAATCGATCTATTCGCCCCGCGAGAAGGATGAGCTCGATCGCATCGCCGCTCTGGTCCGTTCGGCCATTGGTTTCGATCAGAAGCGAGGCGATCAGGTCGAAGTCGTGAACCTGCGCTTTGCCGAGTTGCCGCAGAACCTGATCAATGAACCGAAGGGCTGGGCCGACCTCGCACAGTTCACCAAGGAAGACATCATGCGCGGCATCGAGCTGCTGGTGATGAGCCTTCTTGGCCTCATCGTGCTGTTCTTCGTGGTCCGTCCGCTGGTCCGCAAGGTCATCACGCCAGACAAACCCGCCGTCGGCACGCGGCTGCCTGACGGCACCATCGTCGGCGCCGGTCTCCTCCCTGGCGCCACTGCGGCAACTGCTGAACTTGGCGAAGGCATCGCCATCGCCAATCACACCTCGAACATGATTGATATCGCCAAAGTGCAAGGCCAGGTGCATGCCCAATCGGTGCAGAAGGTCGGCGAACTAGCCGAGCGCAACCCCCACGAGACGGTCGCGATCATCCGTCAATGGCTCCATGAAGCGGCGTAATCGGGCTCACCACAATGGCAAATGCAAGTGAACAAAACCGCGGTGACATCGCCAACGTCATGGCGAACTTGGCGGGACGGCAAGCGGAGTTGGGAAAGCCGGCCCGTGAGCTGACGGGACCTGAACGCGCAGCGGTGCTGATGCTTGCTCTTGGCGACCAGCATGGCGCCAAGATCTGGGAGATGCTCGACGACGACGAACTGCGTGAGCTTTCGATCGTCATGTCGACGCTCGGCACCATCGAGGCCGAGGTCGTGGAAAACCTGCTGCTCGAATTCGTCGGCCGTCTGTCCGCGTCCGGCTCCCTGATGGGCAATTACGAAGCCACCGAACGCTTGCTCACTCAATTCCTGCCGTCCGACCGCGTCGGCGGCATCATGGACGAAATTCGTGGCCCTGCCGGCCGCAACATGTGGGAAAAGCTTTCTAACGTCCAGGAAGACGTGCTCGCCAACTATCTCAAGAACGAATATCCGCAGACCATCGCTGTCGTGCTGTCGAAGCTGCGTCCGGAGCACTCAGCACGCGTGCTGGCGATCCTGCCGGAAGAAATCGCGCTCGACGTCGTCAACCGCATGCTGCGGATGGAGTCGGTGCAGAAGGAAGTCATCGACCGCGTCGAACAGACATTGCGCACGGAGTTCATGTCCAACATCTCCAAGTCGCGCCGCCGCGACGCGCATGAGGTGATGGCGGAAATCTTCAACAACTTCGACCGCCAGACCGAAACCCGCTTCCTGACATCGCTGGAAGAAGACAACCGCGACAGCGCCGAGCGCATCAAGGCGCTGATGTTCACCTTCGACGACCTGGTCAAGCTCGATGCCGGATCAGCACAGACGCTGATGCGCCACGTCGACAAGGACAAGCTGGCCATCGCGCTGAAGGGCGCGAACGAATCGGTACGGCAATTCTTCTTCTCCAACATGTCCTCACGCGCCGCCAAGATGCTGGCGGACGACATGAGCGTTCTCGGCGCGGTGCGACTGCGCGATGTGGACGAGGCGCAGGTGTTGCTCGTCAATCTCGCCAAGGATCTCGCTGCCAAGGGCGAGCTTGTCATTTCCAAACAACGCGGCGACGAGGAGCTCGTCTATTGATGAGCGCGCCCGCAAAATTCCTGTTCGACATCGATTTCGATGCGCCGAAGGTTGCAAACACGATCACGCTTACCGACCACGAAGCCAAGATCGTGGATGCCGAATCACGCGGCTACGGAAAGGGATATGCGGATGGTCAGCAGGAAGCGCAGGGCGAGACTGCCCGCCGCCTCGCCATCGCAATGGAGGACATCTCCCGCTCTCTCGACAAGCTGACACGCGGATTGTCGGGTGTGGAATACAGGATGGAAGCTGAAGCGGTCGAGGTCGCAGTGGCGACCGGCCGCAAACTCGCCGCAACGTTGATCGCACGCGATCCTTTCGCCGAAATCCAGGCGCTGGCGACCGAATGCTTCCGTGAACTCGTTGCCACACCGCATGTCGTCGTCCGTGTTCACGATGCACTCTACTCCGAGGCCCAGACGCGCCTTGCGGATATTGCGCGCAAGACCGGCTTCGACGGCCGCCTCCTCGTGCTGGCGGAGCCCGATATCGGCGCCGGCGATTGCCGCATCGAATGGGCGGATGGCGGCCTGACTCGCGACTACACCGCTATCGACACGCAAATCCAGGACACCGTCCGACGCTTCGTCGAGGCGCGGCGCGAAACATCCAGTTCGTCCGTTGAAAGGTAGCAATCCATGAGTGACGTACCGTTTCCCAATCTCGAAGCCGACTCAACCCCACCGATCGACGTTCCGCTCGCACCGATGAGCGAGCCCGAAGGCAACGGCAAGACTGCAGCCGATCTCGAAGCGATCTTCGATGTGCCGGTGCAAGTGTCCGCCGTGCTCGGCCGGTCCCGGATGGATGTCAGCGAATTGCTGCGGCTTGGACCAGGTGCGGTGCTCGAACTCGACCGCAAGGTCGGCGAGGCGATCGACATCTACGTCAACAACCGCTTGGTCGCACGTGGCGAGGTGGTCCTCGTCGAGGACAAGCTCGGCGTGACAATGACGGAAATCATCAAGGCTGACAGAGGATAGCTCGATGACGAACGGCGAGTAGCGGACAGAAAAACTGGCACATTTTCCGCTGCTCGATACTCCAGTCAGTCGTTGAAGGAGAGAGTAAGATGCGACTTCTCATCGTTGGAACGCTCAAAGGTCAGCTGACGCTCGCCACCAAATACGCGATGGATAAGGGCGCGTCGGTGATGCATGCGGATACGGCCGATCAGGCTTTGGCGGTGCTGCGTTCAGGACGCGGCGCCGACCTTCTGATGGTGGATGTCGCCGTCGATATCGCGGGCCTCGTGACCCGGCTGGTCAGCGAGCACATTCACGCACCGATCGTGGCCTGCGGCATCGAGAACAACGCCAAGGCGGCCGTCGCCGCCATTCACGCCGGCGCCAAGGAATACATCCCGCTGCCGCCCGATCCGGAAATGATCGCGGCCGTTCTCGCCGCCGTCGCCAATGACGATCGCGAGATGGTGTGGCGTGACGAGGCGATGGGCCATGTGGTGAAGCTCGCCCAGCAGATCGCCGGCTCCGACGCCTCGGTACTGATCACCGGTGAAAGCGGCACCGGCAAGGAAGTGCTGGCCCGCTATGTCCACACCCGCTCCAAGCGGGCCAAGAAGCACTTCATCAGTGTGAATTGCGCCGCCATCCCCGAAGCGCTGCTGGAATCGGAATTGTTCGGTCACGAGAAAGGCGCGTTCACGGGTGCGATCGCGCGCCGCATCGGCAAATTCGAAGAGGCCAACGGCGGCACGCTGCTGCTCGATGAAATTTCCGAGATGGATGTGCGGCTGCAGGCCAAGCTGCTGCGCGCGATCCAGGAGCGCGTGATCGATCGTGTCGGCGGCACCAAACCGGTGCCGGTCGATATCCGCATCATCGCAACCTCCAATCGCAACCTTGCCGAAGCCGCACGCAACGGCACCTTCCGCGAGGACCTCCTGTTCCGGCTCAACGTGGTGAACCTGAAGATCCCGCCGCTGCGCCAACGGCCGCAAGATGTGCAGGCGCTGGCAGACCACTTCATCGACAAATACTCCAACGCCAACGGTCTTTCGGTCCGGCCGCTTTCGGCAGAGGCTCGCAAGGCGCTGGCGCTCAATTCGTGGCCCGGCAATGTGCGCGAACTGGAAAACACGTTGCACCGCGCCGTCCTTCTGACCAGCGGGGTGGAAATCGGTCTTGAGGCATTGACGACGCCGGACGGTCACCGGCTCGATACAGCTCCGCAATCGGCGGCTGCTGCGCATGCGGCGACCACCGCAGAGCAGGTCACTCGCGCTTTCGTGGGCCGCACCGTGGCGGATGTGGAACGCGATCTGATCCTCGAGACGCTGAAACATTGCCTCGGCAATCGCACGCATGCGGCCAACATTCTCGGCATTTCCATCCGCACGCTGCGCAACAAGCTGAACGAATATTCCGACGACGGCATTGCCGTGCCGCAACCGCATGGCGGCGAAGTACGGCTGGCAGGATAGTCTTCATTCGATCGGCAACTATCCGCTCATTCTCGCTTGCGCAGGAATGAGCGGATAGAGTTGAATTAATCAATGACCATCATCTACAAGATTTTGCCGGCATCGCTGTGGGAAAGCGCCCAGTATTCCGGCGCGTTTCACGGATCCGAAGTCGATATCGCCGACGGCTATATCCACTTCTCGACCGCGGAACAGGCGGCAGAAACCGCGGCGAAGCATTTTTCCGGCCAGCGCGACCTTGTGCTGCTGCATATCGATGCGGACACGCTCGGCGACCGACTGAAATGGGAGCCTTCACGCGGCGGGGCGTTATTCCCGCATCTTTATGGCAAGCTCGACCTCGAGCAGGTGTTGCGGGTCGATCCCTTGCCGGTCGGCGATGACGGACGGCATGTGTTTCCGTTTCTCACATGATATGGCGGAATAACCGGCTCACCGACGTTTGGATCGTGACGCATGGTTCGCTGAAGGACACTGCGCAGGCTGGGCCTTCCTGGATGATGTCGGTGAGTATGAAATGCAGAACTGGGGAGTTGAGGGAATGACGGGCCGAGTTCTCATGGCAAGCCGGTCTCTGCTTGCCGCATCCGTCATCGGATTTTCGTCGGCCGGATCGGTCGCCGCGTCAGATTTCAAGCAGTTCAAAGACTGGTACGCCGCTTGCGACAATCTCCGGAATTGTTCCGCCTATGGTTTCGACCCAACAACCAATAGCGGCTATCTGCGCATCGAGCGCGGCGGAGCTGCTGATGCGCCGGTCAGGATTACGATCTCAACCGATCTTGCCGATGCGGCCGATTACAAGCTGACCTTCGATCCAGCGCTGCCAGGCCTGCCCGATCGTGCGCTCACGGGCGAAGAAGGCGAAGGCAACGAATTTCGCCGCAGCCTGCTCGCTGAAGGTCCTGCAGTAAAACCGCTGATCGAGTCGCTTCGCAAAGCCAACGCCATCATCGTCACGCGCCGGCCCGCGCGGGGCAAAAAACTCGAAACGCCGGTCAGCAAGATATCGATGTCCGGCGCTGTTGCGGCATTGCTGTGGATCGACGATCAGCAGAAGCGGGTCGACACGGTGACGGCCCTGATCAAGCCCGGTCCGAAGCCTGCATCCGCCATTCCAGCCCAACCGAATGCCCCCGTTATCGTTGCGGCCAAGCCGACGCAGGACAAGGCTCCGACCAAACATCCCGCCGGACTGGTCGCGAAAGGACGCGCGCTTTGCGGCGACAGCGATCCGAAATCGAAGCTGGAAGAGGCCCATCTCCTGGGCGGAGGTCTTGTGCTGTATGAATTCTCCTGCCCGGAGAACAGCGGCGCCTACAATTTCCAGTCCGTCTATATGATGGGACCGGCCGGTAATGTGCAGGCCGCAAAGCCGGTCTCATTCAACTGGCCAATCAGAATCGGTGATCAGCAGAACGACGGGACGGATGATGGTTTGATCAATGCCGTGTTCGATCCCGAGAAGATGACGCTGACCAGTTTCAACAAGGGACGCGGCATCGGCGATTGCGGCAGTGAGGAGGAATGGGTGTTCGACGGCAAGACCTTCAGGCTGGCCCAGATCCGCATCATGTCGGAATGCAACGGTGTCGCGCTGGACGACTGGCCGGTGCTCTATCGCGCCGACGTCAGGCGTTGACACCCGATCCGGTTCGCAATCGCGCCGCTCACATCAGCGCATAGGCGCTCGACACCATGGCCACGGGCTTGTTGTCGGCGGCACTGGACAGGATCACCTGACCGAAGGCCATGGTCTTGCCGATACGGACAATCCGCGCTTCCGCCAGCACATCGGCATTGGCGGCGGGTTTGAGGAAATGGGTTGTCTGGTCCACCGTGGTCATCGGCCGGTAACGGCCCGATGCCGCGGAGACTGCGAACACCATCGCCGTATCGGCCAGCGACATCAGCGCCTGTCCGCAAATCACTCCACCTTCCCGGCACAACCTGTCGGAAAACTCCATCCGCAAAACCGCGCCCGCCCCGTTCGCGCCGTCCGACGAATCGATTCGCTCTACGCTTAACTGCAAATCCTGCACCCATGGCGCGAACACGTCGTCCAGCAACTGCCTCGCAGTCGCGAGATCGAATGCACCACCGGCTACCTGCGTCATAATATCCCCCCTTTTTCACCACGGATCTTAATGGTTCCGCGGTGTTGCCACACCCCCGTTAACGCTTTGCTAACCATAGACTGGGCAAATATTACCTAGCGGTTTCGGGGTATTCATGTCTGACATTGCGGCTACGTCCACCCGCGGGCGATTTGTATTGCCCGCCTTGAGTGACATTGCGGCCTTCGCCAAACGCGGCGATCTGATGATGGCCATCGGCGTCATGACGATCCTTGTCGTCCTGATCATGCCGCTGTCGCCGCTGGCGCTCGACATGTTTCTGGCGGTGTCGATCACGATCTCCGTCCTGATTCTGATGACGGCGCTATTCATCCAGTCGCCGCTCGAATTCTCCGCCTTCCCGACCGTGCTCCTGATCGCGACCATGCTGCGGCTCGCGCTCAATCTCGCCTCCACGCGCCTGATTCTCTCGCACGGACACGAAGGCACGGCTGCCGCCGGCCACGTCATCGAGGCCTTTGGCCATTTTGTGATGGGCGGCAATTTCGTCATTGGCATTATCGTCTTCACGATCCTGATCATCGTGAACTTCGTCGTCATCACCAAGGGTTCGGGTCGCATCGCCGAAGTCGCGGCGCGTTTCCATCTGGACGCGATGCCGGGCAAGCAGATGGCGATCGACGCCGACCTCTCGGCCGGCCTGATCGACGAGGCGCAAGCGAAGAAGCGCCGTCAGGAGTTGGAGGACGAAAGCGGCTTCTTCGGCGCCATGGACGGCGCCTCGAAGTTCGTGCGTGGCGACGCGATCGCCGGCCTCCTGATCGTGTTCATCAACGTCATCGCCGGCATCATCATCGGCGTCGCCCAGCAAGGCATGCCGTTCATGGAAGCGGCCAAAACCTATACCTTGCTGACGGTTGGTGACGGCCTCGTCACTCAGGTGCCGGCGCTGATCGTGTCAACCGCGGCTGGCCTGCTCGTTTCGAAAGCCGGGGTTTCCGGCGCCGCCGATCAAGCGCTGATAAAGCAGTTCTCCGGCTATCCGAAGGCGCTTGGCATGTCGGGTGGCGTGATGCTGCTGCTGGCGCTGATGCCCGGCATTCCGATGCTGCCATTTCTGGTGCTGGGGGGCGGCGCAAGCGCTCTTGCCTGGCGCCTCGCCAAGCAACACAAGGCCGCCGCCGAAGCCGCGGAAACAGAGGAACTCGTTGCCGCAGCCACCGGTGCACCAGCCGGCGAGGAGCCGATTTCATCCGCACTGAAAATCGACGATCTCAAGATCGAGCTCGGCTATGCCCTGCTGCCGCTGGTCAACTCCCCGGAAGGCGGCGACCGCCTCACCGAGCAGATCAAGGCCCTGCGACGCGCCCTCGCCATCGAGATGGGCTTCGTCATGCCGGCCGTCCGCATTCTCGACAACGTACAGAGCGACGCGAACACCTATGTCATCAAGATCAAGGAAGTTGAGGCCGGCTCGGGCAAGCTGTGGCCATCGCAATACATGGTCATGGATCCAGCCGGCAGTCAGGTTAACCTGCCCGGTATCCACACCACCGAGCCGACTTTCGGCCTGCCTGCGACCTGGGTGGATTTCGCGCACAAGGAAGACGCGGCGGTGAAGGGCTACACCGTCGTCGACGCCGCGACGGTGCTCTCCACCCATCTCACCGAATTGCTGAAGGCGAATGTCTCCGACCTCTTGTCCTACGGCGAGGTGTCGAAGCTCATCAAGGACTTGCCCAAGGAACAGGGCGAGCTGATCAAGGACATCGTGCCGGCGCAAATTTCGATGTCCGGTATCCAGCGTGTCCTGCAGCTCTTGCTGGCCGAACGCATTTCGATCCGCGATCTTTCGACCATTCTCGAAGGTGTTGCCGATGCAGTCGCCTATACCCGCAATCCGACGCAGATCGTCGAGCATGTCCGCGCCCGGCTCGCCCGCCAGATTTGCGCGCAGTATACGTCGCCGTCTGGCTATCTGCCGTTGATCGCGCTGTCGGCGAAGTGGGAGCAGGCGTTTGCGGACTCGCTCATCGGCCAGGGCGACGACAGGATGCTTGCGATGCAGCCGTCGCGCCTGTCGGAATTCATCACCCTGGTTCGCGAGCGCTTCGAAGAGGCCGCAAGGCAGGGGGAAGCCCCGGTTCTGGTCACGTCCGCGTCAACGCGCCCGTTCGTGCGTGGCATCGTCGAGCGCTTCCGCGCCCAGACCGCGGTGATCTCGCAATCGGAAATTCATCCGCGCGCCCGTCTCAAGACGGTTGGAAGCATCTGAAAAATCGTCGGAAACTTAAATTTTTCCACATTCCCGGCAGGGCTGTTTAACGGCCGCCGGGTTATCCCTGTGCGCGACGCAGCGGCGCAACAGTCACGCTCTTTCACATCCGTTCAAGGAGATGTGATGCCCCCTGTGGAACCGGGAGCGAGCGACTACGTTCTCTTTGCGTCAATGAATGCAGGGCGTGACGCGACGGGATCGTTCTCGTGAAGCGAACCTGCATTCGAAGGGAGCCGGTGAACCTGGCTGCGCTGGCTCCCGACGAAGAACAAAGAATGCAGGGACGTTAAAGGCGACGCAGGGACATGTGATGAACAATTCATCTCTCACTAGTGCCGACGGCAACACCCACCTGAAGGTGGTTGTTGTATCGCTCTTGGCCGCCATTCTGGTGGTCGGGGTCGGCATCCTCGCGAAGCCAAATTTTTCTGACGGCACTGCAACTGCCTCGCGCCTGGATGCGTCGGGGCCTGTCATCCGCGCGGGCAAGCCGACAGCAACGGCTGCTGGCGAAAGGATGATCCGCTAGTTTACTGACGTTGAACCTCCCTTCCCCCCAGGGATCAACGTTGAGTGTTGCGCGCCCACCCCCCAAGGGCGCGCAACTTTTTTATGGATACCCCTTCGGCCGTTATACTGACGCTGGCCGGAACACCGGCTACGGCATCGCCTCCTCGATCAGCTTGCTGACATAGAGGAACGACCCGGTCGCCGCGCCATGCGACTCAAGCTCATTGATGATCTTTGGCTCGTAAGCCGACAACGCCACCGTGGTGAAATCACGCTCACCGATCAGACCGAGCGAATGAGGCCCGGGAAAATTTGTGAGAAGTTCTGTCAGTTCCGCGGGCGTCAGCATCGGATACTCATCCCGTTCCAGAACTCTGTCAGCCGCATAGCATGCGGCGGGCAATAGGGGCACGACACAATGCGGGTTGACTTTCCAGTTCCGCCCCCTACCTTAATCGCATGAACACCATCGCGCACGAGATCCGTGTTTTCATTCGCGCCGGTCGCCTGCACGCAGGCTGCTGACCCGGACGGCTGCGCTTGTCAGCCCTCCGGGCTGATCTTCCATCCAAAACCCTTGAAATCATTTGCATCTCGCAGGCGCAGCATAACTGCGCATGCGCGTACCAGCCGACCGCGCAAAGACGCGGCAAGCGAAGGAGAACGACCATGACCAGCTATCTGGAGCCACAACTGCCTCCGATTGCAATAACGCGCGGCGATTGGGAAAAGCTCGTCCGTATCGCTGACGCATCCGCCGGCGCATTTGCGCAAACCGCTGAGTTTTTGGGGCGTGAGATCGATCGTGCCCAGGTGATCGACGAACACGAAAGCCGTCCCGGCCTTGTGAAGATGGGTACGCGCGTCACCTTCCGTGACGACGTCACGGATCAGGTGCGCGCCGTGACACTCGTCTATCCGGGCGAGGCCGATGTCTCGCAAGGAAGAATCTCCGTGCTGACGCCGATCGGCGCCGCGCTGATCGGACTTTCGGTCACGCAGTCGATCGAGTGGGACACCCAGAACGGCGGCCGTCGCTCGCTGACTGTGCTCTCCGTCGAGCCGGTCGCCTAAGAACTCGCATGTCTCCCGCTTGCTCCCGGTATGGAATGAGCGGGAGCAAGGCGTCTCTCATCGCAACACCATGGCCGGCACTTGTCCGGCCATGGTGTTAGCCAAAGGTCTTTATTCTCCGCTTAGTTGGCTCAGCCGCATCGTCGAACGGCTCAGCCCATCGTCGAGCATTGACGGCGGGCGCCTCCGATCGGTGAAGCAAACCCCGTTGCTTCAAATCAGCGAGCAACCGCCGTCAGCCGGCCCTTCATGTTGGGGTGAAAACGGCAATAATATTCGACCACCTCCGCCTTCTTCACGATCATGGTCGCCGACATCTTGGCCGGAATCATCACCTCCCAGCCGCCCTTTACGGTTGCGGTATGTGCGATCACGTCCTTGTTGACCCACTCGATCGTGTCACCAACCTTCGCGTTGATTGCCGTCGGCGTGAACACGAGCTTGTCGATCGTCACCTGAATCGTGTCGGCCCAGGCCGGCGCCAATCCAAATCCCAGAATGCCCCCTATGATCAGGGGGAGATACCGTCGTGGCTTCATGTCACTGACCTATTTAAGTGTCGCCGCAACGTGTTCGGCATGCTGCTGATGGCCTTCAAATAGTTTCAGCCCGGTCTGCAGCAGGCCCTTGAGTTCGGCATTCGTCGCCGACGGGATGAGCAACGTCTTCAGCGCGTTGTTCACCTGTTTGTGGAAGGCGATCTCGTTCTGCATGTAAGCTTTGTCGAAGGCCGGACCGTTCAGCGCACCGAGTTTTTTGCTCTGCTCGGCTGCAGCCTTGATCAGAGCTTTGCTCGTGTCGTTGTCTTCAGGCGTGACGTTCAGCTTTTTCACAAGATCGAGCGCCTGTTTGTTGACCGCCTCGTGGTCGCGAGCCATCCCCTCTGCGAAAGCGACAACCTCCTTGGTCTTCGACTTGGACAATGCGAGTTTGGCGGCATCGATATCGATAACACCTGCCGTGTAGGCAATGTGTGCGATCTGCGGGTCACTCGGTTTGCTGGCCGTCTGCGCGAACGACGCTCCGGATGCGAGGACAAGGAACGCGGCTACAGTTGTCGCCCGGATAAACATGACTCCTCCTTTGCCCGCGAAGGATGCGGGCATTGATCTGATTGACACCAATTGGATGCGTCAGGAATGCAAGCGTTCCCGAGAAAGATCAGGCCGAAATGTCAAGGCGCTTCATGACGGCTTCGGTAAGACGCTCGCAGCGCCGCCCGGCAAACGGAAATGCATTCATCAGCACCGGACCGATCTGCTCATCCAGTTGCTTGCGCACGAGGAGACGGGCCCGATGCAGGCGCGTCTTGACCGTCTCGGGCAGGATATCCAGGAGATCCGCCGTCTCTTCAGTGCTCAAACCTTCGATCACGCGGGCAACGAAGACGCGGCGGAATTCGTCGGGAAGATTATCTGTCGCCCGCTCGACCAGTTGCATGATCTGCCTCTGCGCCATTGTCCGCTCCGGATCGTCATGGTTCGCATTGAGGGGAAACGCGATGACCTGCGCTTCGACGCCTTGGTCGCTTCGTTGCTCGCGGCGCTGCACCTTGCGCATGCGACCGAGCGCTTCATTGATGACGATGCGCGAGAGCCATGTTGTGAGTGAGGCATCACCGCGAAAGCTGCGCAGATGCGCAAAGGCGCTGACATAGGCTTCCTGCACGACGTCTTCAGCCTCGCCGTCGTTGCGAACGATGCTTCGGGCGAGCCGGTATAGCCGTTGATTGTGCCGTTTCATGATGGCGCGGAATGCCTCTCCATCTCCCGCGAGTGCGCGTTGCGCCAGCGCCAGATCATCGGAGGCAAAGGCGGTTGCGGTCGTGCCGGTATGGAGCGGTGACATCGGCGGCCTCCCTGTTGCTGCATTTGATGCAGCGCGACGGCGAAGGTTCCCGCAAATGATAATGGCCGGGCGAGGGCCCGGCCATTATCATGTCTGAGAAGGTACGGCGCCTTACGCCCGTGCGGCGTTACGGATCCGCATGATGCCGATCGAGTCGAGTTCCATCTGCTCGCGGGCATTGGTCTCTGCCCGCTCCCGCGCCTGATCGCGTTCGTCGAGAAGCTCAACCTTCTTCATCTCCTCGAACGCCTCGGCCAGAGCCAGCTTGGCATCCTCGAGTTGCACACGCAGGTCTTCAACCGACCGGACCAGGTTTTCGCGCCGCTGATTGGCGGCCTTGGCATAGGTCGGATAGGCGAAATGCGAAGGGTCCTGGATGCCGGCCCGGTCCTGCTCGGCCTTGACCTCGCGGTCCAGTTCAGCGGTCATCCGCTCGAACTCGGCAATCATGGTTTCGATCTGCACCGTCCGGCGGCGCTTTTCGTCCACCTGGAATTTCCGCAACCGGATCAGCGTTTCACGCGACTTCATCGACATACTCCCCGAAGCCCAAAACAACCGGCGCGCAACACAAAATCTGCGCAGCCGCTCAGAAGAACTGCCGGATTGTGGCGGGCTAACGTTATTTTTCGGTTTCCAAAACCGTGAGAATGCTAGCAAGCTGCTGATATCCTTCGGACAGCGAAGTCATCTCGTCTTTTCTTTGCCCCAGAAAAGCCTCAAGTGGCCCGTGCAGGCGGATCGCCTCGTCCACTTCGGCGCTGGAGCCAGGCCGATAGGCCCCCAACCGGATCAGCTCTTCCATATCGGCATAGGTCGCCATGACCTGCCGGGCGTGCGTGATGACGGGGAGATATTCAGGATCAGCCGACCGCGGCATGGTGCGTGAGACCGATTTGAGGATATTGATAGCGGGATAACGCCCACGCTCGGCGATGGAGCGCTGCATCACGATATGCCCGTCGAGAATTCCGCGCACCGCATCGGCGATCGGCTCATTATGATCGTCACCATCGACCAATACCGTAAAAAGACCTGTGATCGTGCCGGCATCCGGCCCAGGCCCGGCGCGTTCGAGCAGCCGTGGCAACTCCGAAAACACCGTCGGCGTGTAACCCTTGGCCGTGGGTGGTTCGCCGGCCGACAATCCGATTTCGCGTTGCGCCATGGCGAAGCGCGTAACGGAGTCCATCAGCGCCAGCACGTCCCGGCCCTCGTCGCGGAAATATTCGGCAATCGCCAGCGTCAGGTAGGCCGCTTGGCGGCGCATCAGCGCGGGCTCGTCCGAAGTCGCGACCACGACCACCGACCGTTTCAGGCCTTCTTCCCCTAGATCTTCCTGCAAAAACTCCTGCACCTCGCGGCCGCGCTCGCCGACCAGGCCAATGACCGACACGTCGGCTTCCACATTGCGCGCCAGCATCGACAACAGCACCGACTTGCCGACACCCGAGCCGGCGAAGATGCCCATCCGCTGGCCACGGCAGCAGGTCAGGAATGTATTAAGAGCACGCACACCCAGATCGAGCGGCGCGCCGACGCGCTTGCGGGCATGCGCAGGCGGCGGTGCATTGCGATAGGGATATGGAGACGGTCCCGCCGGCAACGGGCCCTTGCCGTCGATCGGATCGCCCATCGCGTTAACGACGCGGCCGAGCCACCCGTCGCTCGGCCGAACGGCAGCCGGTGACGCACTGACAATGGCGCGACAGCCGCGCCTGACGCCCTCGAGCTGCCCGAACGGCATCAACAAGGCATTGTTGCCGGCAAACCCGACAACCTCGCCGGGGATGGTACGATCCGGGGCTGTTTCGATGGACACCCTGGAACCGACAGACATGGCGTGGATCGGTCCTGCGACCTCCACCATCAGACCGCGCACACCGACAACCCGACCGTAAATCTCGACGCTGTCGAGTTCCGCGATCTGCTCGGCCAAAGCCTTCATGAAATCCTATCCGGCGGTGTTAGTATTAACCCTGTGTTTACCCGCGTCGTTAATCATTGCGATACCGTTCTTGTAACGAAAGCGGGCAAAGCGCCGGAGAAAATTCGATGGCGTGCTGCGGAGCCGGGTTCACCCGACTTCTTTCAAAGGAACACGAACATCGTTTTGGTACGAAAAACTGTATTCCGATAAGACTTTTAGGCCGATTCGACTCATCCTGCCTAGAGAATGCTTGCGAAGCGGAATCAGCTTTTGTTAACCATGACGAAATAGTGTTTCCCGAATCGTTGTGTTGCAAGGCGTTTTGAAGGGCCGCCGCTCGTGGCGCGCCGAGGACTAAAGGCCCCGCAGCGGCGAAAGAGGGGACTGGCATGCGCGTTCTACTGATCGAAGATGATAGCGCGACAGCGCAGTCGATCGAGTTGATGCTCAAATCGGAGAGCTTCAACGTTTACACCACCGATCTCGGTGAAGAGGGTGTCGATCTCGGCAAACTCTACGACTACGACATCATCATGCTGGACCTGAACCTGCCTGACATGTCGGGCTACGAGGTCCTGCGTTCCCTTCGCGTATCGAAGGTGAAGACACCCATTCTGATCCTCTCCGGCCTCGCCGGCATCGAGGACAAGGTCCGCGGCCTCGGCTTCGGCGCCGACGACTACATGACCAAGCCGTTCCATAAGGATGAGCTGATCGCTCGCATTCATGCGATCGTGCGTCGCTCCAAGGGTCATGCCCAGTCGGTCATCAATACCGGCGATCTGGTCGTCAATCTCGATCAGAAGACCGTCGAAGTTCACGGCTCGCGCGTGCATCTGACCGGCAAGGAATATCAGATGCTCGAACTGCTCTCGCTCCGTAAGGGCACGACGCTGACGAAGGAGATGTTCCTCAATCATCTCTACGGCGGCATGGACGAGCCGGAATTGAAGATCATCGACGTGTTCATCTGCAAGTTGCGCAAGAAACTTGCGAATGCTTCGAGCGGCAAGAACTACATCGAGACCGTCTGGGGCCGCGGCTATGTCCTGCGCGACCCGTCGGAAGGCATCGCCCCGATCACCGAGGCTGCGTAAGCTTCAGGGAAGCAACGACCAGAAAATCAGACGCCCCCCGG
>JAFAFP010000021.1 GCA_023423415.1 Pseudomonadota bacterium
TTGCGGTTGGCCCTCAATCACCAGACCGCTAAGCTCGAAGCTGGATCAAGGCCCTGGAAACAGGGCCTTTTTTCATGATTTGGGCCGATAAAACCCTGCTTGTCATGCTCAAAAAAGGGCGAATTGCTCGGGGTTCTTCTGCGCTTGTTCACGGTTTCTCCCGCGGTACGTCCGGATGTTCTCGTACTGCTTGTCGGTGATGGCCATGATGTGAACCTTGCCGGCCTTCGGCATCGCCTGTTCGATCCGCCGCTCATAGGCTCCAGACTGCTCCTTGCTCGCGCAGAAGCGAAGATAGACGGAATACTGGGTCATCTCGAATCCGAGATCCAGCAGCTTCTGGCGAAAGCCGGTCGCGGCCTTGCGCTCCTTCTTGGTGCCGACGGGAAGATCGAACAGAACAACGAGCCACATGATCCGGTAGCCTGACAAAGCAGAGGGCTGGGTGGTGTCGGTCTCCGACATTCATCAAAATCCGAGCGGCAGGCTTGTCTTCGGCAGAACCAGACGATCGCTCTCGCCGGCGAAGGCCCGCGCCAGCGATTGCGCGAGCCGCTCCAGACAGGTCATCAGCGGGCTCAAACCGTCATCGGTCGGCAGATCGACGACCATGATCCGCGCCAGCGCCGCCTTGGCATCGGGCGTGACCCCGGTCGTCCCCTCGCATTTCAGCCGGTGAACCTCGCGATCCACCGTCGGCCGAAACGGCTCCATCAGATCGTCGATCAGCACCAGCGCATTGCCACGATTAGAGTGCATCAGGCCAAAACTGGGATGCAAACCGGCCGCCATCACGGCCCGTGCCGTGGCTGCGCGCAGGATCGCATAGCCGTAATTCAACAACCCGTTCAGCCCGTCGCCGTCGGTGTCGCGGCGGAAGCCGGCCCCCATCAGCAGCGGCCAATATCGCCGCGCTGCTTCCGCTTCGACATTGTCGGGATCGCCGGACCTCACCTTGCGCGCCAGCAGCCGGAAGCCGCCCGCCTCAGCGCCGACGGCTGCCAGCGTTGCGCCCTGAGCGAGGATCTTAGCCTGCACGATCTGCTGCCACAGCCGTTTCTTCAGTGGGGCCGGCGCGCTGGCCTGATCGCTCATCCGGCCGGCCTGCGCATGATGTCCGTCCACAGGCCAGACGAATGCCGCCGGACGGTGATTGGACCCGCACAGCACCACTGGCACGCCTCGCGTTGCGAGCGTGATGAGGAGGTTATTCGAATAGGTGAGGCCGTGTGCATTGGCGACGACGGCGGCCAGATCGTCGAGGGCAACTCGCCCGACCTCCTGGCTTTTTTCCGCGATGGTCAGGAAACCGCGCTCGACCGCCAGGTGGCGGCCGTCGGTCGCGATCTCCACCACTCGCCCAACCATTGCGCTCGCTCCGGTCCGCCACCTATGATTGCATAATCTAAAAATACAACCTGTTTGGCACAACGGTTTGGTTAGCTCTTGGTTAATGGCGCGGCTGAACCCGCCAGACCCGGCCCAATTCGTCCACCCGGACACGCTCGGCCCCCACCTTCTTCAAGGTGCCGTACGAGGCCATCAGCCAGCGGAACGGATCGATGTCGTTGTCGGTGGCGTGACGCCGGTCGAGATTTCCGGTCTCGTTGTGCGCGGCGAGCTTGAAGCGGTTGTTCGAAGCGTCCAGCCGATGCACGACCATCACCCTTGGCTGTCCGTCATGATCGAGACGGATTAGATCGCCTTTGTGCACCCGCATCACCAGCTTCGCGTCCGGGGTCTCGCTGCGCCAGCGCGGCGTGTGGTCCTGGTTGGCATCGAAGCGCCGCACCGCTTCGCCCTCCCATTTGCCCGCCGACGTCTCATAGATCTCGACGCAGAAATTCTCGCCCGCGCTATAGGCCTTGTAGATGTCGCCCGTCTGCCTGTTGCGTACCGGGACCAGGTAATCGGCCTTTTCCGGTTTGAGCAAACGCACGCGGCGCAGGCCATGCTTGAAATGCGGATCGGACTGGTGGGCGCCGTTGAATGACTTCAGTGCATCGGCGACCGCAACGCCCTTGTCCTTCTCGGCCGTGACGTGGGCACGGACCATGTCGCGCAGCCTGCGATCGCGAATGCGTTCGATTTCGTTTTCGTTCAGGCTCTCGAGCGGCTTGCGGTAGACGAGATTGGCGCCTTCCTTGTCCGGCTCCTTCACGAAGCCATAGGCGGTGTCCTCGTGCAGTTGCCCGCCAATGCCGTGGTCGGGTTTATGCGAAACAACCATGCGGTCGAGCACAGCCTTGAGGTCGGCGCGAAGCCTTTCCTTGTCCCACGGTGTCGGGATTTCGATCTTCTCGCGATCCTCGTCATAGGCATTGGCCATCTTCCAGAGCAGCGAGCGGTCGGTGAGCGCCGCCACCAGCCCGTCGATAGCATGATGACGATGATCGGCCCTGTTCTTGACGCCGGAGAATTCCATGTCGTCTGTGGCCGCGGTGAAGGCCTCGGCCTTGTCCTGCACGCCGGCATAGTTGTGATCGGGCAGGAGCGCGTTCAGTCCCCATTTGCCGCGGATCATCGATGTGAGTCGTCCCGGCACCACCCAGATCTGATTGGGATCGGTGATGGCGCCGAGATACTGCTTGGCCACACGCGCCAGCCATCCGGTCTCGTTCAACTGCCGCGCAAGGAAGCCGCCTCTCTTTTCGAACTGCTCCCGTGCGTCGGCATCGAACCGCCATCGCTTGTTCTTCGGCAGCATCGTTGCGCGGGCGGAAATCTCCGCCCAGTTGTACGCGCCCGGACTGGACCCAAACGCTTCGAACGGCGTCTGCTTGCGCTTGTGGCGGTTGGCGTAACGCATGCAGATGATCTTGTTCGCGGCGCTGTCGTCCAACGTCATGCTGAACGGCAGAATGTGGTCGATATCGACTTCTTCGGATAACAGCTTCTCGATGCTGATCTGCTCGCCGGTGTAAGGGCATTTGCGATCCAGCGGATCGCGCAGGTTCAGCTCCTCCCAGAGTCGCATCTTCAGCAGATTGCGCGGATTGTCCGCATGGCCGAGCGCCAGCAGTTCTTTGCGGCGTTGCTCGTTCTTTTCCTGGTTCTTGCGTTGCTCCCGCTGCACCTCCGTCTTCTGTTTCTCGGACAGTTTCAGCGCCCGCGTGAATTCAATCGCGACTTCGGTGGGCGCGCCGAATTCGCGCACGAGTTCGTTGACGACCCGCCGCAATTGGCCAAGCCCGATGTGAACGGTGGGGTTGGGAAAACGGCCATAGCGCTTCTCCAATGAGTCCAACGGGTCAGCTGAGCCGACAACGGCATCAGGAATCCACTTTCCATAATAGGGGAGGAGTTGCAGATCTCCGCCCCGGCGCTTTTCGGAACGAGAACCAAAAACTTCCTCTACACTTTCATCGTATCGCAGGCCGCCTTCCATAAGCGGCAGCAGCGCCTTAATGGCGCGCAGGCCCAGCCTGCAATGACCATCGGGCAGGGACGTGCTGGCGACGCGCTCGGCCGTGTCCTCGTCGAGACCGCATTCGGCCTGGAGCCAGTTCACGATCTCGCCTTCGTCTTCGATCTCCAGCAGCTTCTCGGCAATCGCGATCTGTCCTTCGAGCGAAAATCCACGCCAGGCTTTTCCGAACCGCTTCTTGTCCGACAGGCGGGCCGCAGTCTCGTCGCCATCGAGCGAAAGCCGGCGTTCCGACTCCAGGTTGAATTTGGCTTCCTCCGGCAATTTCAGCTGACGCCGCAGATTATCGAACTTCACCTCCTTGCTCTGCAACAGCACCTTGATGACGAGATCGCTTTCCTCCTTCGTCAGCCTGCGCGAGGTCTTGCCGGTTTCGCTGATCTTGAGATTGCGGGCTTCCTGCAGGATACGGAAACGCTGCGCCAGTGGATGCGCCCAGGAGCACCGATAACCTTCGGAATCTTTCTCGAAAGGTTCAGTCGCCGGAGCGAGCGTGCATTTGCCGACCGGTGGCTGCTTAAGCGAGCGCTGATGGAAAATAATGTATTCGATCGCCTCGCGCGCCTGTTGCGTCATCGAGGGATGATGCTTCGCCTGCTCGATCCAGATCTGATCGAACTCGCTGAGCAGCAGGTCGCGGGTCGGATAGAAGTCGTATTCGGCCTTCGATCCGGTGGCGATGTTACGTGCGCGCACAGGGGCGCGCTGCTGATGCCGCATCCAGAGGAATTCGCCGAGCGTGCGCGCATTCGCCTCGTGCATCTTCTCCTTCAGTTTTGTCGCAGCCTGCTTGATCGCGCCTTTGTCGTCGTCCTTCCTCTCCGCCTTGCGGTTGGAGAGGAATCCGCGCCGCTGATTGAGATGAAACAAAGCGCGGCCGACGTGATGCGCGGGCAGGGCGGTGTCGATGGCCTTGGCGCGCAGTTCATAAGGATCGAGCGCTTCCAGCGCCTTGCGCGCGGCTTCGTCGGCGGGCATCAGGCCATGAGCAATCAGCGCGTCCATGAGCTGATCGCGCCTTTTCAGAAAGCGGTCGCGCCGCCGCCGTGCGCTGCGGGCATCGCGGCGGTCTACGGCATTGGACGCTTTGGATTGTGGATCGCGTCCATCGGGAAAAACACGAACGCCACCGGGACCGATGTCGATGGGGCGAAACTGCTTGCCCTCGGGCTCAAGCCAGACGGCGAACCAGCCAATTGAATTGGAGCCGAGATCGAGACCCAGGCGATAAGGCCTGTGCGTTCGCGCGTTCATCCTTCACGCCCCCAATATGAAAGGCGGCTCGAACCGCTGTGCTACCGACAAAGATCGTAGCGTGCTGATCCGTCAGCCTTTGCGTTTTCCCCCACGGATGCCTTCTGCGTGCAACCGTCAGTTGACAGTGCGAAGCTTATCGAAGCATAATTATACCGTGCGAGGCTGTTGCTGGGAAAAAGACTTAGCGGTCTGGTGATTGAGGGCCTCCCGTTAACAAGCTTGAAAAAGCACAAAATGGGGCGAGCCGCGGCTCGCCCCTTCCATTTTCCGGATTTCATGTTTCTGGTGCTTGCCGCGTCCGAACGCGGCTGCATATCAATCGATGCGGTGTTGCCGCATGGCAATTCTGCTCACGGTTCACGTCACGGTCGCACGCCCGGCGTTTCCAGTTTCATGCCGCGTGCGCGCCACATCAGGAAAAGCTCCAGGTCCACATATTCGGGCGCGCCAAACGGATAAGGCTCGGCACGAATTCCCGTCATGCAATTGCGCAGCCGCCGTTGCAGCGAACCGAGGTTCTGCCACTCCAGCCGGTAGATCGGATAGCCGGTGGGATGCGCCTGCGGGATGATGTTGCCCGCAAGGCTCCTGCCCCAGTTGTCGTCATGGCATTGCGCGCAGGAGAGATTGAGTTGTCCCAATCGTTGATTGAAGGCCGCGCGTCCCTTTTCCAGAAACTGTGCAAGGTGCGGGTCGTCGAACTGCCCAATCGGCTCGCCGCGCGATTGCATCGCAATGTAGGTCGACAGGGCCAGTAAGTCCTTGCTCTCGTAAGCAAAGGGCGGAGCCTTTTGGTCGCGCTCGCGGGACATGTTGATGCGCTGTTCGAGATTGACCGGGCGTTCTGTTTGAGTGTCGAATGCCGGATAGCGCGTGGCGACGCCCTTCATGCTGACGCTCGCGTCGCCATGACAATCGGCGCAGGATTGTCCCGAGGCGCCCGCCTTGGCGTTCCATATCGCTTCTCCGTCCAGCGCGAACAACATGGCGGGATTGGACGTGTCGTCGTCCTGCATCGCCTTGTTGTCGCGGCTCATCTCTTCATAGGAGGAACGGCGTTGATCGAGCGGAATTTCAGCCGCGAATGAAGTCGCTGTGAGAGCGACCACAGCTCCGATGCAAATTGCTAAGCGTAAGCTGCTCATTCGACGGTGATTTTGGCCGAGGCTTCCTGTGCAAAGCCGTTGTCGCCGGTCCATTTGAACGTGAAGGTGCCGCTTTCGGTCGCGACCGTGCTGAAGGTGAGGAACGGGTTGGCGGAAATGGCCGGATAGAGCGTCGCGTCGAAGATCGTCTCGCCGTTATAGGTGCAGACGAACGCCGTGATGATGTTGCGCGGGATCGGCTTGCCGCTGCTATCGTGACGGAAGCCGTTCTCCATGACGTGCGAGATCAGCGTGCGGATCTGGATCACGTCGCCGCGCTTGGCCTTTTGCGGCACATTGATGAGGGTGCGTGCAGCCATCAGACCGGATCCTCCAGGCACGCGCTGAGCGTCAGGATGACATCGACCTTGTCGGACCAGAACGAGCCGTCGGACATCTCGCAGATAGCGACCACCTGCTGGGTATCGGCAAGCCGGATGCGGGTCTGGAGCTCGGCCTTGCCGGTGCGTGGCCCAAGCTTGACGCTGATCACATTCGGTTGCGGGTTCTTTTCCGTGAGCACGTGGATCGCCTTGACGTAGTTGTCTGCCGTCATCGGGCTGTCCACTTTCACGGTCATCGCCACCGCGTTGCCGTTCTCGACCAATGGCGGCAGGTCGAGCTTGATCTTGCCGGGTTTGATCGCAGCGTCGCCTGCAATCTGGCGCATCGCCGCGGCCATCGATTGCGGCGTGGCGCCGGCAGGACGCACCAGCAACACCGCCGCAGTTCCTGCAAGAAACACACGGCGGGTTGCGCTTGCGGCGGGAGACTTGTCCAGCATCTCACTCATCCTCCAGCGTCGCCAGGAACGCGACGACGTCTTCAATCTCCTGCGCGGTTAACACCGGTTTTCCGCGCAGGTTCGGTGCAACGCGGTTCAGGCCGTCGATCTTGTAGAACGACGGCATGATCGTCGCCGGATTGAGATAAGCCGCGTCGACCATGCGCAGACGCAACTCACCGTCTGTCCATCGTGAACCGACGCCGGTCAGGTCCGGCGACAGATTGCCCTGGAAGCGCTGGTCCGGAAACGGGCCGGAATGACACAGCAGACATGTCGACTCGCGTTTGACCACGATGGCGCGGCCGCGCTTCGGATCGCCGGGAACGCCGGTGAGCGACTGCGGGATTGTCTCGCCGACGATCTGATAGGAAATCACGCCGTTCTCTGCCGCGTTTGAAATGCCGGTCAGCAGGCAAAAAGATATGGCTGCGAGAATGCGCCTCATCCGAACACCGCGCCGGTGATGGTACGGTACCACTCGGTAGCCTGCCTGGCTTCGGCCGCGCGCGCCTCGCGCGGTGCATTCTGTGGGCTGATCACCGCTCCGCCTTCGGCATCCGTGTATTGATCGTCGGTGGGGCGATACGTGCCTTTCTGCGAAATTGCATAGTCGGGCGCGATCAAGCTGTAGCAGGACGAGGTGAGTGTCGGCGAAGCCGGAGCCTTGCCTGCAAGCTGCACAGCAATTGCAGCCGCGCAGATCTGCGCCTGTGAATGAGCGGCGGAGGCGGAGCGTGGCATCGCGCCGGCAATGGCGGCATCGCCGATGACGTGGATATTTGGCTGCAGCTTGGAGGCGAATGTCAGCGGATCGACCGGACACCATCCGGTGCGATCGGCAACGCCGGCAAGCTCCGCGACATGCCCCGCGACCTGCGGCGGGATCACGCTGGCGACAGCCGCTTTGTATTTGTCAAAATCCGTCGAGAGCGTTTTGGTGGCGGCGTCGACGCTGATGAGCGCGCCGCCCTGCGAAAGGCCGATCCATTCGATCATGCCGGGATACAGCTCCTGCCATGCCGCTTCGAACAGTTTTTGCATGGTGAAGCTGTCATTGGCGTCGAGCACGATTACCTTGGAGCGGGGCTTCTTGGTTTTCAGATAGAACGCGATCAGGCTGGCGCGCTCGTAAGGGGCGGGCGGGCATCGCGCCGGATTGACGGGTGACGAAATGACGACGGTGCCGCCGTCGTCCATCGCTTCGAGCTGCCGGCGCAGCACGATGACTTCATCGCCGTTATTGTAGGCGGGCGGCATGACGGCCATCGCCGCCTTGTCGTAGCCCTCGATCGCGTCGGCTTTGAAAGCGATACCGGGTGAAACGACCAGACGCTCGTAAGTCAGGGTCGTGCCATTGGCGAGTTTGACGGTCTTCTTCGCCGGATCGACGGCCGTTGCCGTAGAGATGATGACATCAATGCCTTCGGACTTGATCCGGTCATAACCAAACTGCTGAGCCGAGATATCGACAAGTCCTGCAATGACAGCATTGCTCTCCGGCGGCGCGGTGTAGGTCGCGTTGGTCTCGACCAGAGTGACTTTCAGTCTGGGATCGGTTCTGCGCAAGGCACGCGCACAGCTCGCCCCGCCAAAGCCGCCACCGATGACGACGACAGATGGGCCCGTTCCCTGCGCAAGCAGCGGCGCTGGGAAAGCAACCGCGGCATGAGCCGCGGCTGCCTTGAGAAGTTGCCTGCGATTGACGCGAACAGTCACGCGATCTGCAGGTTGTGGTTCTTCAGCGGGAAGGTGCGGTAGCGCTTTCCAGTCGCCGCGAAGATGGCGTTGAGGACAGCCGGCGCCGCCACGAAGATCGTGGGTTCGCCGACACCACCCCAGAAATCGTGTGTCGGGATGATGATCGATTCCACTTTCGGCATTTCCGCCATGCGTAGGGAGTCATAGGTGTCGAAGTTGGTTTCGACGACGGCCCCGTCCTTGATCGTGATGCCACCATGGAACAGCGCCGACAGCCCATACACGAAGGAGCCGGCGATCTGCCGTTCGATCTGCGCAGGATTGACGGCGTGGCCCGGGTTCGTCGCGGCCACGATGCGGTGCATCTTGATCTTGTTGTCGTCCACGGAGACTTCGGCCGCGGCCGCAACATAGCTGCCATAGCCCATATGCTGGCAGAGGCCGCGGAAGACGCCCTTCGGCGCCGGCTTGTCCCAGCCGACGCGTTCGGCGACGGCATTGAGAACCGCGAGATGCTTGGGGTGTTTCGCCATCATCTTGCGCCGGAATGCGAGCGGGTCCTGACCTGCCGCGTGTGCCAGTTCGTCGATGAAGCACTCCAGATAGATGGCGTTCTGGTTGTTGTTCACGCCACGCCAGAACCACGGCGGAACGTGCGGATTGCGCATCGAGTGATCGACCAGAAGGTTCGGAACGTCATAGCCGAACACACCCTCCGCGCCGCCGGGGTTGAGACCCTGGAAGACGGCGGGATCGGCACCAGCCTGCATTGCTTCCGGACGCGCATAGGACAGGATGGACTGCCCCGAGATGCGCATGTGCAGACCGACGAGGTTGTTGTCTTTGTCCAGTGCGCCGGTCAGCTTGCATTGCGTAACCGGATGATAGACGCCGTTGGTCATGTCCTCTTCGCGGGACTTGAGCAGCTTGATCGGCGTGCCGGGCATCTGCTTGGCGATCAGTATGGCTTCGGTCACATAATCGCTGCGCGTGCGCCGGCCGAAGCCGGTGCCGAGCATCAAGCGATGCACCTCGCATTGATCGGCGCGTAGGCCTGACGCGGCGATGGTCGCGGCATAGGCCGCTTCGCCGTTCTGCGTTGAGGTCCAGACTTCGCATTTCTCGGGCGTGTAAAGCGCCGTGGCGTTCATCGGCTCGAGACAGACGTGGTTTTGGTACGGATAGGCGTAGACAGCCTCAACCTTTTTAGCTGCGCCTGAGATCGCGGCTTTCACGTCGCCCTGCTTGTTGCCGACAAAAGCGTTCTCGGCGGTCAGCCCCTCTTCGAGCCATTTGGCGATCGATTCAGACGAGACCTTTTCGTTTTCACCCTTGTCCCATTCGACCGGCAGGGCTTCGAGCGCAGTCTTGGCCTGCCACCAGGTATCGGCAACGACCGCGACCGACTTGTTATCGACCTGAAGAACCTTCTTGACGCCCTTCATGCCGGAGACTTTGGAGGCGTCGAAGCTCTTCACCTTGCCGCCAAAAACCGGGCAGTCCTTGATCGCGGCGTTGAGCATGCCGGGCATCGTGAAGTCGATCGAATACATCATCTTGCCGACGACCTTGTCGGCGGTATCGAGACGCTTCAGCGGCTTGCCGGCGATCTTCCAATCCTTGGGATTTTTGAGCGCCGGCTTTTCCGGTACTGGCAACTTCGACGCAGCTTCGGCCACCTTGCCGTATGTGGTCGTGCGACCGGAAGCCTTGTGCGTGATCACGCTCGCCGATGCGGTGCATTCGGAGGCCGGGACTTTCCATTCGTTGGCGGCGGCCTGAATGAGCATCAGACGCGCAGCGGCGCCGCCTTCGCGTACATACTGATGCGATTCGCGGATGGCGCGACTGCCGCTGGAGTTGTAGTTGCCCCAGGCGCGCTTGCGCTTCACGTTGTCCATCGGGGTCGGATACTCGGTCACGACTTTCGACCAGTCGCAGTCGAGTTCTTCCGCGATGAGCTGTGCGAGGCCTGTTTGCGAGCCCTGACCCATCTCGGCGCGGACCACGCGAATGGCGACAGTGTCGTCGGGCTTGATCGCGACCCAGATGCCGAGTTCGTTCGGGGTGAGCCTTTCACCAAAGTGTTCTGCTGGACCTGCTTGAGCGAAGGCTTCGCCGCCAAGCGGGATGCCGAGCGCCAGTCCGCCGCCAACAGCAGCCGAACCGATGACGAAGGCGCGGCGATTGAGTTTCGGTTGAAAGTTCATGTGCGCGCCCCCCTTAAGCCTTCGCTGCGGCGTGAATAGCCGCGCGGATTTGCTGGAAGGTGCCGCACCGGCAGATATTGGTCATCTGCTGATCGATGTCATCATCGGTCGGCTTGGGATTGTTCGTAAGCAGGTCCACGGCCGCCATGATCTGTCCGGACTGGCAATAGCCGCATTGCGGGACGTCGTGATCGATCCAGGCCTGCTGCACTTTGTGCAATTTTCCATTTTGGGCGAGGCCTTCGATGGTCGTCACCGACTTGCCTTCGGCATCGCCGACCTGGAGACTGCACGACCGTACCGCTCCCATTCCCTCAATATGCACGGTGCAGGCGCCGCATTGTGCAATGCCGCATCCATATTTGGTGCCTGTCAGGCCTATATTTTCACGAATAACCCACAACAGCGGTGTGTCGGGAGCGACGTCGATATCGTGACTTTTACCGTTGATGGTAAGACGAGCCATTGCCAACCTCTCCAGGTGGTTTCCACCGGCCGACACATCTGTCGTCCGGTTGCGTAGTGTGCAGAAGACAGACTCTATTTGGACTATTTCAAATCAACAATCCGCGGCTGGCTCTATTCCAGCCGAAAGTGCTTGGGCGCGATGCGGGCTCTGTACACCGCACGGACTATTTGTTGCTGAACTGCAACAGGCGAAGTCGCGCCGATTTCACTTATTTTGACCGGGAAATGCTGGGCGCGGAAAGTGTCGCGCGACGGAAATCATTTTGACGTTTTCATGATGAGGATTGTTGTTGTGCGACGCAATCTGGGTCAGTCGGACCGGACCCAGAACACCTTCGGTCGGTGTGACAATGTCGGCAGGGTGAATGTCGAAACCTGATGATGGCGCGCTGGCATTCGACAGTGCGTGACGCCGCGTCCAAAAGAACCTTTACAACGAATCCCGAATGGTATTCAGTATTGGCGATTGAGATGGAGAAAGCCCATGCAGCCGTCATCCTCGCTACGCATTCAGGAGCTCAATCCCGGTCGTCTGACCTACCTTTTTCGCAAGCAGTTCGAGATGTCGAAACTGCAGAAGGGGGAAACTGTCGCGATCGTCAGCGATCTCGGCACGCGCAGGGAATTCATCCAGTCCGCGTTTGCTGCAGCCGATGAATTCGGCGCCGACATTTACGAGATGTGCGTCAACTCCATTCCAGGTTGGACCAAGGTGGGCGTCCCGACCATCGGGCAGTGCAAAGGCACGCTCGCCGCGGTGAAGGAAGCCGACCTGATCGTCATTTTCCATGTGCCGCTGTTCACGAAGTGGTTGAAGGAGGTGATGGATGGCGGCACGCGCGTCCTGATGATCATCGATGCGCCCGACGATCTTGAGCAACTGATGTCGCCCAAGGGGCTCAAGGAAGCGATGAAATATGCCGAGAGTGTCTACAAGCGCACCAAAACCGTTCGCGTGACCAGCGAGGCAGGTACCGATTTCACCTACGAATGCGGCGAGTACCCCGTCATGACTCAATGGGGCTTTGCCGATGAGAAGGGCCACTTCGACCATTGGGGCGCCGGCCACATCCACACCTTCCCGAATGAAGGCAGTGCGACCGGGAAGGTCGTGCTCGCGCCGGGGGACATCATCATCCTTCCATATTGCCGCTATGTCGTCGATCCGGTGAGCCTGGAAATTCGCGACGGGCATATCGTGAAGATCGATGGCGGGCTCGACGCCAAGCTGATGCGCGACTGGCTTGAGGACGGCAAGAATAGCGAGACTGATCGCGATCCTTATGCCGTGTCGCACCTCGGCTGGGGCATGAATCCGCAGGCGCGATGGTATGGTCTGGCACTGAACGGTGACGATCCCGAACGCAGCCGTGCCGCCGCGCGGGTCTTTCCGGGCAACTTCCTGTTCTCGACGGGACCAAACACACAAGGCGGCGGCAAGCGCAGTACACGCGGGCATTATGATGTGCCGATGCGCGACTGCACCGTTGCGCTCGACAATCAGGTGATCATCGACAAGGGTCAGCTCGTCGATCCTAAGATGGTCGTCGCGCGCGAGCCGCGATAAAGGGCGACGGAGCTAAGGTGTCACCGCTCGGGGGATTCCGAGCGGTGATGCGCCGAACCGCGCAGGTTGGCGTGTGGAAGACGACGATTTGATGGATGTTGACGCCTCGCCGCCACCGCTGAGTGATAAGGGCGCGTTTTGCGGTGGTTGCGTTCGTGATCGGCTTCGCCGCCGGGCCGGCTAGCTGCCCCGCCTTATTTAGCGCTTCCCAATCCGCGATTGCTCACATAAGGCGTAGCATCTCCGCGCACGGTTGGCGCTTTTCCGTTTCGCGATCGTCCTTCGACATGGCTCAAGTCAAGAAACCGAAGTTGCGAGAGGCGATTTTGTCAGCCTCGTTCTCCCTCTTTTCAGAGCGTGGATATAACAGCACGACGGTGGCGCAGATCGCAAAGCAGGCCAAAGTCTCGACGGCAAATGTGTACAGCTATTTCCCGTCGAAGATGCACATCCTATACGCGATTTACGAACCCTGGCTGTCGGGGCGGCTGGATGTGCTGGAGCAGGAGCTCACGCGCGTACGCTCCCAGCGCAAAAAGCTTTTCAAGATTCTGCATGCGCTCTGGTGCGAAATTCCAGCCGATGACAATGCCTTCGCCAACAATTTCATTCAGGCTATTGCAACCACGGCTCCGTCGGAGGGATACCGCCCCGAGCTTCTCCGTGCGACGCTGGATCGTGTGACGGGAATGCTGCTCACCGCTCTACCCGAGGCGCGAAGCAGCCGCGCCAAGGCCGCACGGATTGCGAACGTCGTCATGATGGCGTTCGACGGATACGTCATCGGCCGGCATCTGGCCCCGCACCGCAAGTGTGACCATGCGACGATCGAATTGTTTGTCGAATGGATATCGAAGGACCGCTAGATCCTTGCGCTTGCGTGTTCGAGGAGGTGTCAGATCAGCTTCTTCCGAAACTGCGCGCTGATAATGTCGATTACGATGACGGTGCCGACGACGATGATCATTTGAGCGGCGGTTTCTGCATACTGGAACGAACGGATGCTTTCATAGAGCGTTTGTCCGATGCCACCGGCGCCGACAATGCCAAGCGTGGTTGCGGACCGCACGTTCGTCTCCAGTCGATACAGAGCATATGAACTCCACAGCGGAATGACTTGCGGGATCACGCCGAAAATGATCTCCTGCAGCCGGCCTGCGCCGGTTGCGCGAATGCCTTCGACGGGACGGGGATCAATCGCTTCGACGGCCTCCGAATAAAGCTTAGAAAATACACCGACATTGTGGATGAAGAGCGCCATGACGCCGGCAAATGGCCCGAGGCCAACGGCAACCACGAACAGCAGAGCGAACACGATTTCATTGATGGCGCGGCAAGCGTCCATCAAACGCCGGATTGGCTGAACGATCCACACGGGGCAGATGTTCGACGAGGCAAGGATGGCGAAGGGGGCGCCGAAGATCGCAGCCAGAACCGTACCCCAGATCGCGATCTGGACCGTCACGACCATGTCGGCGAGGTAGGTGCGCCAATCGAGGAAATTTGGATGCAGGAATGCGGCGCCGAACTCCGCCATGTTGCGCCAGTCGGTGAACAAAGCGGTCACCCGCGACATTTCAGCCGGCGTCCAGCTCCAGATCAACAGAGCGACCAGCGCTGCAAGCAGGATCCAGCTCTGCATCCGCTTGGTGATCGGTTGCTGAGGTACGGAAATTTCCGGCTTGTGAAGGACGGTGTCGGTCATGCTCTTGATCTGGCGTCGGATGAAAATTTGGCG
>JAFAFP010000255.1 GCA_023423415.1 Pseudomonadota bacterium
TGCCATACGGGCGGATGAATCCAGAGTTGATTCCAGCGGCGGTCATTCCATCCCCATCGGTTATTCCAGACAGAGCCGACCAAGACACCGGTGCCAAAAGCCAACGCAGAAGGGACCGCGCTGTAAAAGACGGTCGAGGAATCATAGACCGGCACATAAATCCGTTCAGGATTGGCCGGCGCGATGTAAATGACGCGCGATCCACCTTCATCGCGTGCTGTAACGGTTTGCTGCGGAGTGGACTTCAGATTGCCAGCGGTCTCAGCCTTGGCCCGCATCATCTGGACCGTGGTCGCAACATCTTCGGACTGAAGCGAGAACGCCATTCCGATGGATTCGGTCCAATCGAGATGATCGGCAAGCATCTTGATGACATCCGGGAAGCGCGTCAGCGCCTGAACGGATGGATCCCATGGCATCGCGTCAACTTGCGAGAAGTCGCCACGCTCGACAGCGTTCGGGTTGGCCACAAGCCAGCGGTCCGCCTGCACGATCTGCAACGGGAACGCTGTGGCCGGCAGCAGAATTGCCAGCAATGGATCCGGATAAAGCGCGATCGGCCCCAACAGATATTCGAGATCGGTCAGCGAATAGATTGGTTTATCGGGCTTTTGCGGCGCTTGTTCAGGGACCCTCGGCAATTGCGCCGGCGCCTGCTCGGCTTGCGCGAATGCGCGCGGAAGCGTCTGCGGTGACCGAGCCGTTTCCGCCGCCGCCGCCGGATAGCCGGCTGACATCCATCCCGCTAATACCGCGACAACAACACGATGCGTTGGTCTCGCAAAAGCAGCTTCGTATCTCAGTCGCGTTTTCATCGACATCCCCTCGCAATAGCGCAGAAATACCGTTCCTACGCAGAATGCGTCGCCGGCTTAGCTTCTGATCTCTCGCGCCAGCTAAACCACGTTACATAAAGCGTCGGCAGGAAAATCAGCGTCAGAATGGTGGCAACCAACAGACCACCCATGATCGCGAAGGCCATCGCTCCCCAGAACACGGTCGGCGCGATAGGGATCATGCCAAGAACGGTCGAGATTGCCGTTAGCATGATGGGTCGAAAGCGCGCGCTGCTCGCATCGATCGCCGCCTGCATCACATCCTTGCCGGCCTCCCGCTCCGCATCGATCTGACCAAGCAAGATCACCGCATTCTTGGTGATCATGCCGAGCAACGCCAGGATGCCGAGGATCGCAACAAAGCCGAGCGGCTTGTTTGCAACCAGCAGTGCACCGACCACCCCGATCAGCCCCAGCGGCCCGACCGTAAGCACGATGAACAGCTTCTGGAAGCTCTGGAGCTGGAAGATCAGAACAGTGAGCATGATCAGCAGCATCACCGGGACAACCGCAACGACCGACGCTAGCGACTTCGCACTTTCCTCCACTGTGCCGCCCACTTCGACCCGATAGGCCGGCGGCAACGATTTCGAGAACGCTTCGATTTCCGGAGTTAGCGCCGACACCACCGTCGCCGGCAACACATTCGGAATGATGGCGGCTTGCACCGTCAGCGTCGGCAACCGATCGCGCCGCCACACCAGCGGCTGCTCCTGCTCATACTCGAAAGTCGCAAATTGGCTGAGCGGAACGGTACGTCCATTCGGAAGAGGGATCGCAGTCGTACGCAACGTATCCAGCGAAACCCGCTGATCCTCGGTCGCCCGTACCACGACATCAACAAGATAGATATCGTCCCGCACCTGCGTGATCGGTATGCCGGACACGACCGTGTTGAGCGTATTGGCTAGCGCTTGAGAACTCAGGCCAAGAAGCCGCGCCTCATCCTGGTCGATACGAATGCGGATCTGACGCGCAGGCTCCATCCAGTCAAAATTGATATTCGCGGTCTGAGGATTCTTGGCAACGACCTCACCAAGCTGCAGCGCATATTCTCGGACCTTAGCGATATCCGGTCCGACAACGCGGTATTGAATCGGCCAGCCAACCGGCGGGCCCAGTTCGAGGGGATAGACGCTCGCCACCACGCTCGGGAACTCGTCGGCGAGCCGCTTTTCCAGCTTGCTCTTCAGGCGATCTCGGGCGGCCACGTCTTTCGCAACGATCACTGCCTGCGAAAAGAAGTTGTTGGGCAATTGAACGTTGAGCGGCAGATAGAACCGAATTGCCCCTCGACCGATATACGTGCTCCAGCGTTCGACGTCGGGATCGCCCTTCAGCGCCTCGTCAAAGCGTTTGACGAGATTTTCGCTTGCATAGATCGACGCATTCTGGGGCAGGCTTAAATCGACCATCAATTCCGGCCGATCGGACGATGGGAAGAACTGCCGCGGGATCAGCGGCATCGCTAGGAAGGCCGCGACAAACATCCCAATTGTCAGTGCGAGCGTCAGCCACCGGGCCCTGATCGCCAGCGTCAGAAAGCTTTTGTAGGTCCGGAACACGAAGCCGGGCTGCGCGCCCTGAGACGTTGCCGGCGGCTTCAAAATGGCGATACCGAGCAGCGGAGCGAAAATGACGGCGACAAACCACGACACAATCAGCGTGATGCCGACCACCGCGAAGAGCGAAAAGGTATATTCGCCCGCTGAACTTGCCGCAAAGCCGACCGGCACGAAACCGGCAATGGTCACAAGCGTGCCAGCCAGCATGGCGAAGGCATAGGTACGGAAAGCAAAGGTCGCTGCTTCGACCTTACCGTCGCCTTGTGCCAGCCGTGTGAGCATGGCATCGGTCGTGGTCATCGCATCATCGACAAGAAGCGCAAGCGCGATGATCAGCGCACCGAGTGAGATGCGCTGCATATCGATATTGGCAAGTTCCATCATCGAAAAGACGATAGCGAGCGTGAGCGGAATAGCTGTCGCGATGACCAGCCCGGGACGCACGCCAAGACTGATGAAGCTCACCACCAGAATGATCGCCACGGCCTGCCACAGCGAAGCCATGAATTCCGATATCGCGCCCTCCACCGTGACCGCTTGATCGGCCACGAGACGTGGCTCAATGCCGAGCGGCAGATTGGCGCTGATACGATCCATCGCTGATTTGATATTTTTGCCTAGCGCCAGAATATCGCCGCCGTCGCGCATGGCGATCGCCAGGCCAAGCGCCGGCTCACCATTCACGCGGAACATAGGCTGCGGCGGATCAACAACCCCCCGCCGCACGGTTGCAATGTCGCTCAGGCGAAGAACGCGCCCACCGACAGAAAAGTTGATATTGCGAACATCCTGCTCGGACTGAAAGGCTCCTGACACCCGCAGCGACAAGGTTTCATCCCCCGTCTGCACCGAACCGGCCGGCTGCACAATGTTTTGCGCCTGAAGCGCTCCAATGAGCGCCGATCGATCGAGCCCAAGATTTGCAAGATCCTTCGTCGAGAACTCGACAAATATTCTCTCGTCCTGCGCGCCAATAATTTCAATCTTCGATACGTCCGGCAGGTTCAGCAGTTCCGAGCGCACGTCCTCGACATAGTCGCGAAGCTCGCGATGCGTAAAGCCATCCGCGGTAAAGCCGTAGATGATGCCGAACGTATCGCCGAAATCGTCATTGAAGGCTGGACCGACGATCCCGGCAGGTAGCGTGTGGCGGATGTCCCCGATGCTCTTGCGAACATGATACCAGACGTCCGGCACTTCCCTCGCTGTGGTGCTCCCCTTCAAATTGACGAAGATGGTGGTCACGCCCGCGCGTGTGAAACTGCGCAGGAAATCGAGATGAGGCGTTTCCTGAAGCTTGCGCTCCAGCCGCTCCGTCACCTGCTTGAGCGTTTCCTCCACCGTCGCTCCAGGCCACGCAGCCTGCACAACCATGGTCTTGATGACAAATGTCGGGTCTTCGGCGCGGCCTAGCTTCTGATATGAGATCAGGCCCGCCACAACCGCGACAATCATCAGGTAGACGGTGATCGAGCGGTGCTTGAGCGCCCATTCCGAAAGATTAAAACCCATCATGGATTGCTTCCGAGCAGGCGAACCTTCTGGCCGGGATGCAGGGCTTGAACCCCGGCGGTTACGATGATGTCGCCGTTCTCTAGTCCGTTTGAGACCGACACCTGGTTCTGATCGAAGCGCACCACATCGACATGGCGTAGAGCGACTGTCCTCTTCTTCGGATCGACAACCCAAACCGACGGCTGCTGATCCGCCCTCGTCAAGGCGCTGGCGGGAATCTCGAACACCGATACGGCCGCCGTTTCCATTCGCCCGGTTACGGTTGCACCGAGCCGCATTGCCTCCGGCGGATTGTCCAGCCCGACCTTGACTTCGAACGTGCGCGTCGCCGGATTGGCCTGTGGCGAGACTTCACGCACCCGCCCGCGAACCGATACGCTTGGGTCATTACTCAGCGACACTGTGATCATGGGGTCGCTTGGCGCCGAACGGATCAATTGCGCAGGCACGTCGAAGACAGCATCCCGGCCATCCTTGCGCGCGAGCCGCACGATCATCTGTCCGACTTGCACCACTTCCCCGACGCGCGGACCGGTTGCAATCACGACACCTGGCGCGTCGGCCTTCAAATCGGTAAAGCCGACAAGATCCTCTGCGGTTTTCAATTGCGCTTCCGCCGCCTTGACTTGCGATTCCGCAGTCTGCAGGGCTTGGGTCGCCTGGTCATGATTCACGCGGGTGGTCCAGCCTTGTTTGAGCAAGGTGTCCTGCCGCTCGAAGTGGTTGCGCGCTTGCGTCAATTGGCCTTGTGCGGCCGTGAGATTCGCCCGCGCGGCCCGCAATGCATTCATCTCGTTCTGCGACTCAAGCTGAGCCACAAGCTGTCCAGCCTCGATGCGGTCACCGAGATTTGCATTCACCTTGACCAGCCGTCCGGAAATCCGAAAGGCAAGCGGCACCTCATCTTCTGCTTCGATCCGGCCAGTCAGCGTGACCGGGACGCCGGCCTCACGCCGCTCAACGGTAACGCTGCGGACGGGTCTTATTTCGGGCTCAGCCTTTTCTGCCTCAGGAGAACAACTCCCGAGAAAAGACGATAGGCCCACGAGAATGATCGCTCCACAGAACGCTCGGCCAATCGGCATCCGACAATCGTCAAAAGTGGACATCTTCCAAACTCTCCAAAAGCACTACCACCTTAGACCCTATCGATAATGCCAGCATTCACGTCGCTGCGTAATCGCACATATTCAGCCGATGTCTGCCAGACATCGGCTGAATGCATCATATCCCGCATCGTTGCAGCAAAAATTGACGCACGCCAAACTGAAAACCAACGCGTTGTCGTGCGCCTGATTCATCAAGCCACTTTGCTCAGTTCTGCCTTCAACTTTGCTTCTGCTTCATTCGACAACGATGTTTTGAGCACGCGCGGCTTATACGGCTCAATTTCCGGCAGCACCTTGTCTTCGGTAACGCTCTTGACCAGAATGAACAAGGCCGACGAGCCCTGTGGAATGGTCTGGCTCAGACTTTTGATAAAGTCGTCGTTGATCCCGAAATCGGCGAGAGAGCCCGAAAGTGCGCCAGCGCCAGCACCGGCCATAGCACCAACCGCCATGCCGGCGAGCGGGTTTAGGAAAAGAACGCCAACCAATGTCCCCCAGAGCGCGCCCCAGGTACCGCCGCTGGCCGCGCCAAGAGCTGTGAGATTGACAGCCTGTTTGACATGTACCTTGCCGTCCTGTTCGCGCTCGACGACGCAGGCGTCCTCAAGGTCAATCAGGTTCTCCTTTTGCATCGACCGCAGTTTATTCAAGACCTCATCCGCGGTGTGAAGCCCGTCAAACCCTAGAACGATCAGATTGCTCATGTTGTACTCCCTTCAATCAGCACTATTTCAAGCGACTTCAAAACGAACCAAAGACCGAGCCGAGCACAATGATAGCCACCAATGCTACGATGGCGCCAACAATTGCGACCATTACAACATCAAAATAGCTCTCACGGTGATTTGACCCACAGACGGCAAACAGCGTGACCACCGCTCCGTTGTGAGGAAGGCTGTCCAGTGTCCCCGCTCCGATGACCGCGACACGATGCAGCAAGGCGGGATCGATTCCATATTCTGCGGCCATCCGCATATAGGTCTCGCCCAGCGCATACAGTGCAATCGTCAGTCCGCCCGAGGCCGATCCTGTCAACGCGGCGAGAATGTTGGTCGCCACCGCAAGGGAAACGAGCGGCCCTCCGCCAATCGACAGAACCCAGTCCCGCACCACCGCGAACGCCGGCAAGGCTGCGACGACGGCACCGAACCCGACTAAACTCGCCACCGTCACCAATGGAAGGACCGACGCATTTGCACCAGCGTCCATGCTCCCGCGGATGGAGGGCAAGCGCCGGAAATTGAGAATAAGCAGCGTCACGATACCGGCGGCCAGTGCGACCGCGACGGACCACACACCTCCAACCGCAGACAGGGACGTGCTGCCCCACCGCTCCTCAGCCAGAAACGAGACATCAAGGCGCGGCAGCACGACGAAGGACATCAACAGATTGACAAGAATAACGACCGCTAAGGGTAATGCCGCGACCAAGACGGGGGGCATATTTTCGCTATGCTTGCCTCGGTCGATTTCCGCCGGATCGAATTCGCGTGACGCTGTGGCGCGCTCCCGGATGAACTCATCTTCTGCAACCGACGTCACCACCGCGCCATAGCTGTCGAAGCCCTGGCCGGTTCGGCGCGCAAGCGCTTCTGCGCGTGCGAGCCACCACAGGCCAAAGCCCAGCATGATGATCGAGGCGATAATGCCAAGTCCAGGCGCCGCGAACGGCGTCGTTCCAAAAAACGGCATCGGGATCGCGTTCTGCACCGCCGGGGTTCCTGGAAAAGCCGTCATTGTGAAGGTGGACGTCCCAAGCGCAATCGCAGCAGGCATCAATCGACGCGGAATGTCCGCAGCACGAAACAGCGTCAGCGCCATCGGCCCAAGCACAAAAAACGCGACGAAGACGTTGACGCCTCCGTAGGTCACAATCGCACCGGCGAGCACTACCGCCAGGATAACGCGCTTGGCCCCGAGCCACTGATGCATGCTGCGGGCGATCGTCTGCACCGAGCCGCTGTCGTCCATCAGCTTGCCGAAGAGCGCTCCAAGCAGGAAGATCGGAAAGAACTGGGCAAGAAACTGGGCCGCACTCCCCATGAAGGTTTGCGTCCAGTGAGCCAACAGCGGCTCACGCGCGAACAAAGCAGCCACCAGCGCCGAAGCCGGCGCTAGTAGCAGAACGCTCCATCCCCGATAGGCGAGTGCAATCAGCAGGCCGAGCGCGACGAGGATCCCCAAAAGCCCCATGCGTCAAACCTGATCCAGAAGAACATCGAGATCGACCGTCGATCTCACGCCGATATCATGAGCATGTTTGTCCAGGAATTGCTCCGCAGCCTTGCGCCCCTCATCGCGCAACATGCTGATGAACTCCCACTCAGCGTTCAGCTTCGACGAATAGCCAAGCGATCCCATGATATCGTTGCGCACGAGATGCACGCGCATCTGCGCCCAAAGAGCGCCCTCGGTATTGCCGGGATCGGCCACCTGGCGCAGTAGCGCGATCATCCGCAACTCCTTCAGCGCAACGGCGTTGAAGGAAATCTCATTCAAACGGTTTAGAATGTCACGCGCCGTCTCAGGGGTACCGGGCCGTTCGAGTGGATTGATCGGAACAAGAATCGTGTCCTTCGAGGTGCATTCACGGACCAACGGGGTCATTGTCGGATTGCCGGAATAGCCCCCATCCCAATAGCTTTCCCCATCGATTTCAACAGCCTGAAACAGGGTTGGCAGACACGCCGACGCCAGCAAGACGTCCGGCGTGATCTCGGCATTGCGAAAAACCCGGACCCGTCCGGTCCGCACATTGGTCGCGCTGATGAACAACTTGATCGGTGCGCTTTTGAGTCGTTCAAAATTGATCAGCTTTTCAAGTATGCTCCGAAGCGGATGGCTACCGCCAGGATTGAGGTCATACGGCGAAAGCAGCCGAGACATCATATCCATTGCGATGAAGAAGGGCGAATTGTCGAGCGTCCAACGCCCCATGAACCTGTCCATCGGGGTACGCTGGAAGGGACTAAATCGCGCAGCATTTGAGACGTACCGCCAGTATCGGTCCAGCGCCTTACGCGCGCCCTCCGCCCCACCCTCAGCATACCCATCCGCCAGAACCGCCGCATTCATCGCGCCGGCGGAAGTACCTGATATTCCATCAATCTTTAGCCACGGCTCTTCAAGCAACCGATCGAGCACACCCCAGCTGAAAGCACCATGCGCTCCACCGCCCTGCAAGGCAAAATCAACTGAGACCTCTTCTCGATCGGCCATCGCCAGATATTCTCAGAGCTTTAAAAACAATCAATTCATTTGCGCGTCTCAGCAGTCGCTGCACCGCATCAAGGATAAACAAGTCGTAACAAGCCAATGCGGGTGACTTTACAATGGCACCGCGGCAATGACGCAGCCATGACATCGAGTGTAATTGCCTTCTCGACCGCATCACAAACGTGATGGACGAATTACTGCTTAAAGGCAATTCAATTGTTTGCATCGCAACAAAACGTTTCCATAACTTACTTTCACCTATTACAAAAACCGACATAGCCTAGTACAAAATTGTACGACTTTGCCTGTTCACCACCTGTTTAATGCTTACGGCAGCGATTCGAACCGGCTGAATACCAAAGACAATTTAGCAAAAAAGGGAGGGTTCATGCGAACGGGACTCGACGAAGATTTTCTTCAGGATTCTTCTGACTACGTCTCGACAGGTCACTTGCCTGCGCCCGATCAGATTCAGAAGATGGTGAACGACGCTCACGCGCGCTACAAGTCGAATACCGAAGGAGAGAATTCGCAGGTCTATCCGGCCCTGGCGCGAGTACCGAGCGACCTATTTGGAGTTTGCGTGTGCGGCACCAGCGGCAACATCTACGGCGTCGGAGAGATCGAACACGAATTCTCGATCATGAGCGTGTCGAAGCCTTTTCTGTTTGCTCTGATTTGCGATTTGATCGGCCACGAAAAAGCACGTGAAAAGCTTGGGGCCAACGCAACCGGCTTTGCCTTCAATTCGGTTGCCGGCATCGAGCGCACTCCCGATGGGCGCACAAATCCCATGGTCAATGCGGGCGCGATCGCGACCACGAGTCTCGTACCGGGGAATACTGTCGAAGAGAAATGGAAATTTATTCACGACGGCTTGTCCAAGTTTGCCGGACGAAAGCTGCCTATGAATGAAGAGGTTCTCCAGTCGGCACGGGAAACAAATTTCCGCAACAGAAGCATCGCGCAATTCCTCCTGAGTGTGAACCGGATCTATTGCGAGCCAATGGAAGCCGTCGATCTGTACACCCAGCAATGCTCGCTCAATGTTAGCGCGAAGGATCTCTCGATCATGGGGGCGACGCTCGCGGATGGCGGCGTCAACCCGGTCACCAAGGAGCGCGTGGTCAGCCCAACCGTCTGCCACTATGCCCTCGCGGTGATGACAACCGCCGGCCTGTACGAGACCTCCGGCGACTGGCTTTACGACATTGGCTTGCCCGGCAAGAGCGGCATCGGCGGCGGCATCGTCACCGTATCGCCGGGCAAAGGCGGTCTTGGGACATTCGCACCACCACTTGATAAGGCCGGCAACAGCGTAAAAGGTCAGCGTGTTGCGAAGTATCTGTCGCAAAAACTGGGAATGGACTTGTTCGTTTCAAAACCCGAAGCGTAGCGACCTCGAACTCTCGTTTATTTGATCAGAATTTCAGACCTTTCAACAGGACATATCGTCATGACAACGGCAACTGCCACAGGTCACCCCGCAACAGAAGCAAGAGAATCATGGGTGCCGATGATCGCCATCGCGCTCGGCCAGATGATCATGTCCTTCAACGTCGCCTCGCTACCCGTCGCGCTGAGCGGCATGGTGAAAAGCTTCAACGTTCCACCGACTACCGTCGCCACCGGCATCGTTGCCTATTCAATGCTGGTCGCCGGCTTCGTGATGTTGGGCGCGAAGCTGGTCCAGCGTTTTGGGGCTGCGCGCGTATTCCGGGTTGCCGTTGTTGTGTTTGGCATTGGACAGGCGTTGATGACCTTCAGTCCCAGCGCAACGCTGATGATCACGGCACAAGCCTTCACCGGCGCAGCCGCTTCTGTGATTGTGCCGGCGCTGGTGGCGCTCATCGCCGAAAACTACCATGGACGTCAGCAGGCAACAGCAGTGGGTGCATTGGGCTCGGCGCGGGCCTTGGCCGGCGTGCTGGCCTTCGTCATCGGCGGCATTCTCGGTACGTTTATCGGCTGGCGTCCGGCCTTCGGTATTCTCATTGCCGTTGCGGCAATCGTCTTTTTCCTCAGCTTCCGTCTCAAGACAACCGACGGCAGGCCGGAGGTGAAAATCGACATAGTCGGCGTCCTGCTCGCCGCATCCGCCATCATTCTCATCAGTTTCGGCTTCAATAACCTGAACCGCTGGGGCCTGGGAGTCGCCACGGCAAACGCGCCCTTCAACCTCCTTGGGCTGTCCCCCGCACCGATCTTTATTGTGGTTGGTATCGTCCTGGGCCAGGCCTTCCTGATGTGGACACACAGACGTCAGGCCGCGGGCAAGACGCCTCTCCTCGCGCTGGACGTGATCGATTCTCCGAAAGAGCGGGCGGCAGTCTATGCCTTGTTTGTCGTCGTGGCGCTGGAGGCGGCACTCAATTTCACCGTGCCGCTGTATATCCAGATCGTGCAGGGACGGTCGCCTATTGCTACGGCCGTTGCCATGATGCCGTTCAACCTCACGGTGTTCTTCACCGCGATGCTGGTCGTCCGATTCTACACGCGCCTGACTCCGCGGCAGATCGGGATTTATGGCTTCATTCTTTGCACGCTGGGACTCCTGTGGCTCGCTTTTGTCGTGCGCAATGACTGGAGCGCAGTGCCTGTCCTGTTCGGTCTTGTCGCGTTCGGCATCGGACAAGGAGCATTGGTCACGCTGCTGTTCAACGTGCTGGTCACCGCTTCACCAAAGGAGCTTGCCGGCGACGTCGGCTCGCTGCGCGGCACCACGCAAAACCTCGCCGCAGCCGTTGGAACGGCAGTGGCGGGCGCGCTGGCGGTTGGCTTGCTGACCACCATTATGCTCGGCAATATTGCCGCGACTCCCAAACTGACGCCCGAACTTCAGGCGCAGGTGGATCTCGACAACATCAACTTCATCAGCAATGACCGACTTCAAACGGTGTTGGCGAATACGACGGCCAGTCCCGCCCAGGTCGCCGAAGCGGTGCGCGTCAACACGGAATCACGCCTCTTCGCTCTGAAGATCGCGCTCCTCCTCCTGGCGGGCCTCGCGATGCTTGCGATCATTCCAGCCAGCCAGTTGCCGAACTACATTCCGGGCGAGATTCCGGAGCCGTCTTCACCTCGCAAGAAGGAATAGCGGCGTTCCCGTCGCAGTGAACCTATGCGCAAACAAAACGGTGCCGCTCAGGTCAACCGAGCGGCATCGTTATTTCAACCCAATTCTCCTAAGATTCGCGCGTGATCGCCTGATGTGCTGCCTGGGCTAGAATTGCCAGTGCCCCCCGCGAAAACGCGGGCCGTGGTTGCCGTGCCGAATGGCCCTGGGGTCACGCTCCCAACGCCCCGGCGACCAGACATATTGTCCCTGCCGTCTGTTCCAGACCCATTGCCCCTGCATCCAGACATAGCCCGGCCTCGCCCTCGGCCTTTCATGGGCATGAGCAGGGAGCGGCGGCCGTTCGGGCCGCGCGGACGAACGCGTCGTTCTCCCTTGAGCATCGGCCTCCCATGTCGGCCCTAAAGTCAGGACGGCCGCCAACGCGGCAACTACCGGCCTAAATCCATATCGTCGAAACCACATGTCCTTATTTCCTCAGTCTTCGAGCAGCACGACAGATACTCGCCGCTGCGCACCAATACCGTTGGCGGCATGCATCGTGACGCCGAATTGGTGATCTGCAAAGAGCGGCCAACTTAACCATTCCCGCAATTTTCCTTGAGATATGGTAAGACCAGTCTCCTCAGAACATTTTTCATCATCTCACGGTAATACGAAAACCGTGCCCTTTGTGATTGCACTTATCTCTACGGTAGCCATGGCCACGGATCGAACCCTACTAACATTCTTAGGCTTAATCGCAGCCGCTGCTGTATTCAGCGCGCTTTACCTTGCAACCAGCATCTTTGCTCCGGTTGCCTGCGCGCTGTTCATCATCGCTATCGTATGGCCCCTGCAAAGCCGGCTTCAATTATACCTACCGCAGCTTCTTGCTCTCGCCATCGTTATTTCCGTCACCGTCGTCGTTTTCTTCGTCTTCGCTTCAACCGTGGCCTGGGGGTTCGGTCGCATCGGTCGCGCACTGATCACCGAAGCCCCGCGTTTCCAGCTGCTATACGATCATGCAGCCACATGGCTTGAAGGGCACGGGATCGCCGTCGCCGGACTGTGGGCGGAGCACTTCAACATACGCTGGCTGATCCGACTGCTGCAGGGGGTGACGGGACGCCTGAACACAACGATTTCCTTTTGGATCGTCGTGATCGTGTACGTGATATTGGGCTTGCTTGAAGTCAAAACGATCGCGCGAAAGCTACGCACCCTTCTGAGTGACGAAACGGCGCGTTTTCTGATCAGCGCCGGTGCGCTGACAGCATCAAAATTTCGAAGATACATGCTGATCCGAACAATCATGAGCGTTGCAACCGGCGCCATGGTCTGGGTTCTCGCCGCTATGTCCGGCCTGCAGTTTGCGACTGAGTGGGGCGTCATCGCCTTCACGTTGAACTACATCCCCTTTATCGGACCCTTTATCGCAACCTTGTTTCCCACTCTCTATGCTTTGGCGCAGTTCGAGTCCCTGCAGGCGGCGTTGCTCGTTTTTGCCTGCCTCAACGTGATTCAATTCGTGATCGGCAGTTATATTGAACCTCGCGTATCCGGAAGCGCACTGGCGATCTCGCCTTTTATCGTGCTGTTTTCGGTATTTTTCTGGACCTATATGTGGGGGCTGTTCGGCTCGTTCATCGGCGTTCCGATCACGATCGCCGCCCTGACTTTTTGCTCACAGCATTCGTCAACACGTTGGCTCGCCGAGCTGCTGGGTGCACCGGATGAAAATGCCGCGATTGTGGAGAGCCGTTAAGCATTGAGGCCACGTCCAGGAGTTTCAATGCGCTCCGGCGGAAGCAGCGCAAAGCGCCCGGCCCGATCGACGCCCACCGTCTGGATATAGAAGTACGTGGCATCCTCGCCCGTGCTCTCCATCACGGGCGAGGGCGCGGACACGATCCGCAGGTCTCCGCAGCAGCCGATCCAATCAAAGTGCCGGTGCCCGTGCAGCACGATGATGCGATCGCTGAACCGCTGAAACTGCCGCACAATCCATGAACCATTGATCAAGGCTGTACCAATCCGTTCGGAAAATGCGCTGGCAAGCTTGGGATATTCGACAAGGTGATGATGTAACGCGACAACCCATTTCGCGCGCGGATATTGCTGGACCACTTTGTGAACAGCGCGCGATTGCTCCGTGGACACAAGCCCAAGCGCGTTGGTGAACGAGAAATGCGTTTCCGCAGTTGAGTTCAGAAGGATGAGGCCAAGTCCGTCTTCGGCATTTGGAGGAAGCACCAGGGGGAACGCCTCCGCCCAGACCTGCCCCAACCGTGTTGTCAATCGGATCATGCCGGTATCGGCAAATGTCGCGATATCGGCGCGGTGCGATGCGAGGCTGCGATCAAGTGTCTCGCCTACCCGCCCGTCGGAAAAGTCAAAGACATGGAGCCGGGTCGCCTGGAGAGACGCCATGGCAGACAAAGTCCGCATCTCTCGTAGTCGGCGGCCGGGGCTGAGTGGAAGCTCGAGGCGCGCTGGGTTTGCACGATCCACCACATTGATATCGTGATTGCCAGGCAATACGACGGTCTTCTCAGCCAGGGCTGGATGACGCGACAGGGCCGAAAGGAATTCCGCCCATTCGGCCGAACGGCCTGCATCTGTGATGTCACCCGTAATCAGAATGTGATCGAGCGGCTTCTCCCTGTGAATGGCTGAAAGCTGGTCCAAAACCTGCGCCAGCCGGTCGTTGCCGCGCGGCCCCGATCGTCCGCTTTCGATGCGAAACCCATAACGTTCACCGACCACATGGATATCGGACAAATGCGCGACGCGCCAAGTCCTTACCATTTGCGCCGGATCGCCAAAGTCGGTGAAATCCCTCGGCTGATCCATCGTCGCATCGGCAATGCCCCATGCCAGCGCGGTCACCGCGCAATAAGCGCACAAAATGACGGCTGCATTTGCCAGCATCGGTAGGATCAGCCGGACCGGTTCTCTCAAGTCAGCCAGATCGCCTCGCCACCGCGAATACGGCCAGACCAGCCAGATCGCGAGGATGGCCAATGCGCACAGGATCACGCCCGCTCCTCCGGCGCTGGCCGCGCGCAATCTCGCCCGGCGTTTCCCATCGAGCCGACGATCCAGCAGCAGCTCCGACACATGCCGCAAGCCCTCCCGGCATAGCGCGTAAGCCGGTTGCACGGCGAGTGCGTTCAAAGACCAGAAGCCTTGCTCTGCCGCGCGATATAAGGGCCGACCGCCCAGCCATCCGAAAGCAACCACGGCGGCAAGGATCACGAGAGACCAGATTCCGGTGTAGAGGACAGTCAGGCTTCTTGAAATCATTTCAAGCCAGGCCGCACCGACAAGGGGGGCAAGACCGAGCAACAGCGACGGCAACAGGATAAGAAGCATCCAGGCAGCAAGCAGCTTCGGCAGACTGATTTCCGTCAAAAGGCTGCCGGCAATAGCAATGAGCGACCGGCGCTTTGTGCTGGAGGCGTCGTCCTCGACGTCGCCAAGCCGCGGATCAATCAGCGGTAACATCGGTCAACCATCTGCTGCCTTGAATGGTACTTAGTGCCGGACACACGTATCTTTGACTTGCGTGCCCTGCACAGATAAGCGAGTTCGCGAGCGAAACATGACCCATACGGATCGCAGGTGTCGCCGAGCGACCTGCCGTCACCATTTTGCGTTCCGAGATCGCCACGTTACCATATGCAATCATTGTCTTAAGGAAACAGATCAATGCGTTCGATCTTAATGATAGCCGCGACTGCCGCTTTATTGCTTGCGCCGGATTCTTCAGCCCAGGCGCAGGGCCGCACCCGTGCCGGAGGCCTGGCCTGCGATCTTGCCCCCACCGTTGGAATGATCATCGGGTCGCGACAGCAGATCACCTGCCGGTTCAATCCAAGCAATGGCGGTCCGGTGGAACGCTACAGCGGCACCATCAGCCGCGTTGGGCTTGACCTCGGCGTAACCGCCGGTGGAAAAATGATCTGGGGCGTATTCGCGCGAACGAGAAAATTGCCGCCACGAACGCTGGCCGGAACGTATGTCGGCGCGAGCGGCGATGCCTCATTGGGCCTTGGCGGCGGAGCCAATGTGCTGGTGGGCGGCTCCAACCGCACGATCTCGCTGCAACCACTGTCTCTGCAGGGACAAGCCGGCGTCAACCTCGCACTGGGCGTCGCAAGGATGACGCTGCGATAAACCAAGCTTCTCACAAATCATGGGCCGGTCCAGCGTCTTCTGGGCCGGCCTCGTCGTATCGTCGCTGTCGCCATCGACAAGACGTCAGAATTCCGCACTAGCGATTTTCAATGATGCGAAACCGACTGTTCCGAATTGCACGAACGACTGTCATTGCTCTTTGCGCGGCCCTGGTCGCGATCCTCGCGTTTCGCATCTACGACACACAACGGGGGCCGTCACTCGAACCGTGGCACACTTATGTCCCTCATGAGCTAAACAGAGCGGCGCTCGATCGATCGAATTGGGATCAGTATCTCGCGAAGGAAGCGGCGATCTTTGAAGATCTGCGACGCGAGGTGTCGCAGAAGCTCGCACCTGACGCGCAAGCCCCGGTGAACCGATATTTTGACGGGAGCCCGGTCTATCCGGCGCGGTTCACTCAGGACTTCAATCGCTCTTTCATTCTTGAACCGGCAGGCACTCCAGTCGGCGCGGTCGTACTCCTGCATGGACTGACGGACTCGCCCTATAGCCAACGCCATATTGCCGAGTTCTATCGTGATCACGGGTTCGTCGCCATCGTTCCTCGGCTTCCGGCGCATGGGACCGTACCTGCGGCTTTGACGGACATAGAATGGGAAGTTTGGTTGGCCGCTACGCGCCTTGCTGTGCGCGAGGCACGACGGCGGGTCAGCGCACCCGCACCTTTGCACCTGGTCGGCTTTTCCAATGGTGGCGCGCTTGCCATGAAATATGCGCTGGATGCGCTCGGCGATCCAGAAGCGGTACGAGTGGATCGAATCGTTTTGGTTTCGCCGATGATCGGAATCACGCGGTTTGCACGGTTCGCAGGCCTGGCTGGGCTGCCGGCGCTGCTCCCGGCTTTCGCCAAAGCTGCGTGGCTCGGCATCGTGCCCGAGTTCAATCCGTTCAAATACAATTCTTTTCCGGTGAACGGCGCGACACAATCCCATCGTCTCACGCAGGCGCTTCAGGCGCGCATCGCCGCCTATCAGCGCGAAGGCCGGCTTTCCGAACTCCCGCCGATCCTGACCTTTCAATCCATCATGGACTTCACCGTCAGTACCCGCGCAATATTGACTGCTTTGTATGCTCACCTTCCCGAGAACGGCAGCGAGATTGTCCTGTTCGACGTCAATCGCACCGTGAAGTTCGGCCCGCTGCTCCGCAACAGTGCCGATACGGCGCTCACACGTATCCTGCCATCCGGCCCGCAACGCTATCGAACCACGATCATCACGAACTCGGATGACACGCACAGCGACGTTGTGGAGCGTGTCATCGCCGCCGGCAGCACAACCGAAAGTCTGCGACCGCTCGGATTGTCATATCCGCCAGGGCTGTATTCTTTGTCGCACGTCGCCCTGCCCTTCCCTATGAGCGATTCACTTTATGGGCTAACTCCAAAGGAACCGACGGAGTTTGGCATCAGCCTGGGAACACTCGCTCCACGAGGTGAACGCAATGTGCTGATCGCAAGCCTCGATTCGCTTTTGCGCGCATCATCAAACCCATTTTTTCCATACGTCCTGCAACGCATTGGCGAAAATCTGGATGCTGCGAAGACAGTCAAGGCAGATCAGTAACCCGCAGGTCTTTGCGACCGGCTAAAGTCAATCAACGCCATCACACCATCAGAACATCGGCGGATATGGCCTACCGCCACGATCGAGCGTGATCCAGCGTGTCTCGGTGAAGGTTTCGAGAGACCAGCGACCGCCATGCTTGCCCAGGCCCGATGCCTTGAAGCCACCGAACGGCACATGCGGCTCGTCATTCACGGATGAGCAGTTGATGTGACAGTTCCCAGTGTCGAGGCGATTGACGATGGCGAGACCGCGCGCTTCGTCGCTCGTCATGACACCAGCCGAGAGGCCGTATTCGGTATCATTGGCAATCTGGATGGCTTCATCATCGGTGCGGAAGGGGATCACCGGCACCACCGGGCCAAACGTCTCATCCTGATAGAGCTTCATATCGGGCGTGACGCCCGTCAGAATCGTCGGCTCGACAAAGCGGCCGTCGATCTTGCCCCCCAGAACGACTTTCGCGCCCTTGGTGATCGCGTCCTCAAGTTGTTCGCGCACCTTGCCGACTTGCTTGTCATTGATAAGCGGACCGATGACGTTTTCCTTGCTCTTTGTGGGATCACCGACCTTGAGCGAACGCGCCCGCTCGACAAAGCGCTTCAGGAACTGGTCAAAAATCTTCTCGTGAACGAGAACCTTTTCGACTGACATGCAGATTTGACCCTGATGCATGAAAGAACCGAAATTCGCCGCCTGCGTTGCGCGCTCCATGTCGGCGTCGTCGCAAACGATCAACGAATCTTTTCCACCCAGCTCGACACAACACTTCTTGAGATGCGCACCGGCTTTCGCCGCGATCTGACGGCCGACGGCCGTTGATCCTGTGAAGGACACACCCTTGACGTAAGGATGCTCAATCAGCTCATCACCCACTTCCTGCACATTCTCACGCGAACACGTCACGACATTGAAGACGCCTTTTGGAACACCGGCCTCTTCAAACACTTCGGCAAATAGCAAGCCGCCGCAATAAGGCGTCTCCTCGGAAGGCTTCAGAACGATTGTGTTACCTGCTGCAAGCGGAAAGGCGAAGCCGCGCGCCGAAAGAATGCATGGGAAATTCCATGGACTGATGACGGAAACCACGCCCATGGGGCGGCGGACTGCAGTCGATATTTTTCCGTACTCGGACGGCAGGACCTCTCCGATCGACTGCCATGTCGAAGCCGCGGCGGCGTGAAAAACCTCCGTTGTATAACCGGCCTCAAACATGCCCTTTCCGAACCAGCCACCCCCCTCTCCCTGCAGCGCCTCGACAATCTCGATCTTACGCTTCTCAAAAATCTCGGCGACCTTGGTCAAGTAATGCGCACGCTTGGAGAATGGCAGTGCGGACCATTCCGGGAAGGCAGCATGAGCGGCCTCGATCGCCGCCGCGGCATCCCCGCGTCCGCAGTCCGGTACTTCCGCCCAGACTGAACCGTCCGCGGGATTGAAGTCCTTGAACATCCGGCGCGCGGATACGCGGCCACCGGCATATTGCCCATCGAATACGCGTGCCATTTCAACTCTCCCTATCGCACCGCCCGTTCAAATCGTGAGAGGCGGCTATTTTCCTTCGAAATCTTTGTCTTTTGCAGACGGTTGGTGCTGGAGCTTTTTAATCGTCAACCGTTGGCGGCGTGCCGCGACGTGTTCAGACATGACTGTCGTCGCTCTCGAAACGAGAGCCCGAATATCGATTGCCTTGATTTCACCGCGGTTGTCCGCGTCGATCTCACTCCCGGCACTGTTATGGCCCAGCGCGCCGTGCAGAGATGCATCCGCGCGCTCCCCACCGATGTGGCGGAAGGCGCTCGGTACCGGATCGGTCCGCCGCTGCCGCTGTACATGGTCTGCCATACGCAGGCTTGCAGCGCGAACCAGCTCGGGCACCTGATCGCTCAACTGCTTTGCGTCGACAGATACCGATGGCCTGGAGACCAGAATCCCATTTCGTAATCTCTTACCAAGTTCATCCCAAGGATCGCCTTCATTGGCGGGATGATAACGTCCGGCGAAGGCGCTCGGCACGGCCCGCTGCTGCCGCAATGCCGCGACGAATGTCGTCTGGATCGCACCTGCGCGCGTCGCAAGCCTCGCAACAAGCCGCCCTATCGCCGCAGTGTCCGCCGGCAGAATGAAGGGCGCTGGCAGACGAATGGCCGGCGCAACATTCCGCGCAGCGCCGCCGCCGAGATAGGCATTGATGACGGCGGGGTCGCTCATCAGACTTCCGGCGCTGCCCTCGCCCGTGATGCATCCGACTTCGATCAGATACCCGCGATCGGCAATCTTCAGGCTTTGCCGCGCATTCTGTTCGACCAGAAGAATGCCGACGCCCGTCGCAGCGATCGACTTGAGCGAACGAAATAATTCTTTGGTCAGCACCGGCGACAACCCGAGCGAGGGTTCATCCAGCATCAGAATATCCGGCTGCGACATCAACGCGCGGCCGATAGCCACCATCTGTTGCTCGCCGCCGGACATCGTACGCGCGATCTGACTGCGGCGTTCGGCCAGGCGCGGAAACAGCGTGTAAATGCGCGTCAGCGTTTCGCTCTCACGGCTACGGGCGCGATCTGGAAAGGCGCCGAGCTGCAGGTTTTCCGCGACCGTCAACTCGCCGAAAATGCCGCGCCCCTCGGGCACCAGCGCAATACCGTGCTCAACGATGCGATGCGCTTTCATCCCGGTGATGCGATCACCGTTCATATTGATTTCGGACCCGGGCTCCACCTTCACCGTACCGGCAATGGCTTTCAGCAGACTCGACTTGCCGGCGCCGTTAGCGCCGAGAATGACGCAGATTTCGCCCTTGGCGACGGTTGCGGAGACACCGTCCAACGCGCGATGCCGGCCATAACGGACGCTGAGATTTGAGATCTCAAGCATCGTTGTCATCCCCGAGATAGGCCTGCACGACTTCGGGATCGGACAGCACCTCCGCAACGCCGCCTTCCTTGATCTTGCGGCCAGAACTCATCACCACACAGCGCTCGCACAGTGAGCGGATCGCATCCATCACATGTTCGACCATGATGATGGTGCGCCCCTCCCGGTTCAGCTTCTCGATCAGCGCGATGCCGATATTCAGTTCGCTCGGGTTGAGGCCGGCCAGCCATTCATCCAGCAGCAGCACGCGCGGATCGGAGGCCAACGCGCGGGCCAGCTCCACCCGCTTCTGGTCTATATAGGTCATCGCCGCGACCGGCACATGCTCGCGGCCGCGCAAACCAACCAGCGCCAGCAGTTCACGCGCAAGGTCGTGCGCCTCCGCGCCCCAGACGCGGCGATGGCCAAAGACCGCGCCGGCCATGACATTGCGCTCAGCATCCATTGACGGCAACATACGCACGAGCTGGAAAGTGCGCGCGACACCCAGCCGGGCGATGTCATGCGCGGCCCGGCCGGAGATCTTCTCTCCGCCGAGATCGATGTCGCCCGAATCCGGCTTCAGCGCACCGGAAATCAGGTTCAGCATCGTGGTCTTGCCGGAGCCGTTCGGACCGATCAACGCGAACAGCTCGCCCTGACGAACCTCAAAGCTCACATCATTCACCGCGACAAGGCCACCGAAAGCCTTGCGCGCACTGGCAACGCGAAGGGCAACAGCGGTCATGCCGCCTCCTTCAAGGCTTCAGGTTCAGCGTCGGTGTGTTTCCGCCGCATGCGCGCACGCAACTGCTCGAGCCGCCCAGTCACACCGTCTGGCAGGAGATAGACGATCAGGAGGAAAGCAAGTCCGATGACGATGGACGTGTCATTCGGGAAACGGACGGAGACGAAATCCATGACGATCGAGAACGGGATGACGCCAACCAACGGCCCCCACAGCCGGCGCGTCCCGCCGAGCAACGCCATGATGACGACGAGGAAGGAGATCATCGGATTGAAGGCCGACGGCGGCTCGACATAGGCATAGCGCGGCGCAAGGATCGCACCGGCCATGCCGATAAAGGCGCCGGAGATCATGAACAGGATGATCTTCAGCTTCGCCGTATCGATGCCGACATGACGGGCGACCATCTCATCGTTGCCGATGATCTGCATGGCAAAGCCGAGCCGCGAGCGGTTGATCAACCAGCCGGTGATGAAGACGACGACCGTCAGCGCCAGCAGCATCCAATAGATGTGCTGTTCGGTGAAATCGGTGAAGACGTAAAGTCCCATCCGCGTGGACAGCTTGGTTTGCAGCCATGACACGATCTGACGGACCAGTTCGGCAAGCCCGAGCGTGAAGATGACGAAATAGACACCAGAAATCCGCAGCGTCGCGGCGCCGACAAGACCGGCGAGGATCGCCGCGAGAACCGCACCGGCCACGACAAGCAACGGATACGGCAGATAGTCGAGGCCAAGCGCTACCGAGTAGGTGCCAAGACCGAAGAAGGCCGCAGTCGCCAGCGAAATATAGTGTGTCGGCCCCGAGAACAGCGTCCAGGCGGTGCAGAGCGCGGCATAGAGCACGATGTTCAGCGCCAGAGACAGGTAATAACCCTGATCGAACAGCGGCAGCGTTGCCGCAGCCGCAACGATGACCGCACCGATCAGCGCTATCCTGATTTCAGCGGATGAGAGGCGCGTCATGTCTGCTGCCTGCCGAAGATACCTTGTGGCCGGAACAGCAGCACAAGCGTGAACAGCGCATAGGTTGCGGCGAGTGTCAGGCCGGGATCGATCAGCCGCGCCACCGCCGTTTCCGCAATGCCGAGAATGAGCGCCGCCAACACCGCACCGCGCACATCACCCACGCCGCCCATGATGACGATGATCAACGCCTTCATGGTGAAGACCACGCCCATCGAGGCATTGAAGGTGTAATAGGTCGACAGCAACGTGCCGCCGCAGGCCGTCAATGCGCCGCCAAGGGCAAAGGCCAGCGCGGCCGCGCTCGCGACGTCAATACCGACGAGATTGGCGGAATTCGGATTGACGGCGACCGCGCGCACCGCCGTGCCATATCGCGTCTTGTAGAGAAAGAGATAGAGCGCCGCCGCGATCAGGCAGGCGGCAAGAAATGCGACAACCCGGTTCAATCCGTAATAGCCGCCGAAGATCTCGAAGCGTTCGGCCAGAAACGTGTAGGACGTATAGGCGCCGCCGAAACCACGCAGCATCAATCCCTGGAACAAGAACAACAGGCCGAACGTGGCCAGAATGGAATCCACCTCCAGCATTCCGGCATTCTTGGCACGATCGACCAGCGGCCGCAGGAGATAGGTGTAGATCGCCCAGTTAATGACAAAGGCAACCGGGGCGATGATAAAAAGGCCCCAGAGCGGACTGACCTGATATGATGCAAACAGCCAGAAGGCGATGAAACAGGCCGCGACCAGCGTCTCACCAGTGGCGAGATTCATAATGCGCGCGACGCCATATTGCAGCGTCAACCCCAGCGCAATGAGTGCATAGGTGCCGCCGAGCAGAATACCGGTAACGAGCGTTTCCATTCCTCTTCCCACGCGAACTCATCCGGCGCAGCAGCAGCCGCGCCGGATGCAGATCGTCAGATCGTTCTCGTTACTTCCAGGCTTCTTTCTTGACCGGCGCTTTCGCACCGTCGACGCCCTTGGAAGCCGCCACACCGTTGAACGACCCGTTCTGCCACTGACCGACAGACCACACCTTGTGATTGATGTTGTCGCTTAGCGAGATTTCACCCACGACGGTCGTGAACGGCTTCTTCTTGATTTCGGCAATCACAGCCGCCTTGTCGGTCGTGCCGGCACGCTCGATCGCTTGCTCCAGAATCTGGAGACCGGCATAAGTCACAGCGCTGGCCCAGGAGTCCGGGTCTGCTCCGGTCACGTCCTTGTGCTTTTTGCGATACTCCTGGATCGCCTTGGAGTCAGGATTGATGCCACCGACGCCCATGACGCCGTTGGCATTATCCTTGAAGCGGCCGGCATAACCCGGGAACGCCGTGCCGACGCCGACATAGAAGGCCCCGACATCGAACTTCTGGATCTGCGCCTGTTCGGTCAGCGCAAAGGTGTCCGGCGGATAGGAGAATGCGACGAAGGCATCCGGGTTTGCCGCCTTGGCAGCGCTGATGATCGGCGCAACGTCCTGCGTGCCGAGCGGATAGGATGCTTCATAGACGATGTCGAAGCCGGCCTTCTGCAAGGCAGGCTTGCCCGCATTGAGAAGCTCAAGACCGAACGCATCGGCGACATTCACGAGCGCCACGCGCTTGCCGATAGCACCGGTATCGCGCAGCTTCACCAGCGCGTCGGCCACACCTTCGGCCAACTGCTTTGAGGTACCGAGCAGCCAGAATGAATTCGGCCAACGTTTGGCGAATTCGGCGACATTGTCAGTCGCGGCGCTGGTGGTGATGTGTGGATAGCCGTAACGCGCAATCAGCGGTGCGGTCGCAACATTGAGACCGGTTGAATACGGCGTGACGATGAAGTCGACCTTGTCGACGGTCGCAAGGCGCTGGATGTTCTTCACAGCCTCTTCGCCGCTGGTCTTGTCATCATATTCGACAAGTTCAAGCTTCATGTTCTTGCCGCCAACCTTCAGGCCACCGCGGTTGTTGACCTCGTGAATCCAGAGTTTGAGGTTCGGCCAATGGGTCACGGCGGCGCCGCCGGCAAGCGGGCCAGTCTTCGGGGCGCTAGCGCCGATTTTCAGTGTGTCCTGAGCAGTCGCCAACCCGGTGGCCATTGCAATCGCCGCGGCGGACAACACCAGCGACATTACACCTCTTCTGAGCATTGCATTTTCTCCCCTTGTGACACCTGTTTTTTTACGGTGCCTTCTTCTCATGATAATCAGTCTATCCGCTGATGCGGATACCGGTCTAGCGGGTTCCTTCATCGCCGATGCGGACATTCGCTACAGCCAGGATTGCGCCGTCCCACGAATATGCGGCTATCTGCCGCTCACTTTCTAAAACGAGGTTAAACAGTGGGCAATACGAAGCCTGTGTTTTCGAATGCGCCCTGATCCATGCAGACTTTGGAATGGTTGACGAAGTCCGCGCAGATCAGATCGAAATAACGTCAGGTGTTGGCTCCGCGAACCGACAACCGATGAAGGCAAATTCACCGCTAAATCCGACTTTCGTCGTACATTGCCGATCCGTGGACCTGCGCTGCCGCGCTGCTCGCTTTGCAAGGAGACTGGTGGCGCGTCAGATAGCCAGCCGGACCATGTCGCTGCAATGTGGGTTTGGGCCGCGAGGCTACGGTCTCCGATTGCCCTGGAGATCCGGGCGACGACCTCGTCTTAACTGGCCTTGGGAGTTTCCATCAGGCTGACATGGGCGGCGACAACACGCCAACCTTCCGGAAAGCGCACCCAGGTTTGCATCTGGCGTCCGACGCGGCTGCCGGACGATGACCGACTGAAAAGCGTCGAGGCAACGGCAAAGTCACGTCCATAGGTCGTAATGACCGTCTTCGACAGCGTCCGTTCAAGGCCAGCCGATGGGCGCCCCGACCGAAACGCCCTGATCTCCTCATAGCCATAAAGATTTTCCGTGGCGCCATAGCGGATGGTCCGGGAATCGTCGCGGAACAGAGCGTCGAGTGTTTCGACATCGTTGGAGACAAGCGCCTTTTCATAGCGCTCGAAGGCCGCCGTCACCTCGGCGACAATATCCGGCCGATCAATTTCCATTGTCATATTCTCTGGTTCTCTAGCCAAACTTTTTGAATTCAGGGAGGGATTAGTGCCGGCACAGCCCCCCGTGTGTCCGAAGCTTGCGCGATTCTGAGTGCGTTGTCTTCCCGCCAAGAGCTACAATGACCCGTATCCCGATCGGCAACAGCAAGCGGCACCCAGCAGAGCAACGACCAGGCGCTCCGACGATGACAAACGGCTGCGTGCAATGCCGGTTGAGTACAGGGGCGTTTCCACACCATCGAGCATGACGCTTTTCTGGCCTATGGTTGGAATGATGCAGGAGCGTCGTCGGCGCATCGTGAACGGCGACCTGGCGCAGCCCCTCCGCTGTCGCAGGACGTCAGCTCAAGCGTGACTGCTGAAACAAGAGCGCTTATAATATGCTCAACGTGTTACTATATGTCATTCCCATAGGAGCACACACATGCGCACATTCATTTTCGCTCTCGTGGCTGCAGCGCTGTTAGGGGTGTTTTGGGCGTTTGGCTTGAACTCCTTCCAGCGAAGCGTTGCGACAGCCGACACAAGCAGCAGCGGATCGGTCCGCCTGGATCGCCAGGAAGTCGTCAATTATTACGGCCGTGAGGGCTAGTCTCCTGCCGCACCGGCATCGACAGCACGAATAGAGAAGCCCCGGGGCGCGGGGCGG
>JAFAFP010000061.1 GCA_023423415.1 Pseudomonadota bacterium
CAGTTCTTGATGTCCTCGTTGTGATCGACCTGCACGTACAAACGCGACAGGGTCGGCGAACGCATGGTGTAAAGTGCAAAACCGCGATCATGGTAGGCGTACATCAGTTCGTCATCGGGCGGTGGCGATTCCGAAAGAATGCCGAGCCAGCCGAACGGATATTCGCGGTCGTAGAAAGTCAGCGCACCTTCGGGGAAGCTTGGTCGGCAGATGCCGTGAAAGCCGTCGCATCCGGCGATGAAGTCGCAGTCGATGCGCTGCTCCTTGCCATCCTTCTTGAAGGTAATCGACGGCTTGTCGGTGTGGAATCCGTGAACGGCGGTATCTTCCACTTCGAAGATGATCTGTCCGCCGTCCTTGAGGCGCTGCGCGACCAGATCCTTCACCACCTCCTGCTGGCCATAGATGGTGATCCCTTTTCCGACCAGCTCCTTGAAATTCATGTGATGGGCTTCGCCGTTGAAGCACAGGTAATTACCACCGTGGAACATCGCCTCGCGCTTCATACGATCGCCAAGGCCGGTTTCCACCAGCATGTCGCTCGCCCACTGCTCGATCAGTCCGGCGCGAATGCGATGCTCGATATAGTCGCGGCTGCGGTTCTCGATAACGATCGATTCAATGCCGACCAGGTGCAAAAGATGCGACAGCATCAGCCCCGCTGGGCCTGCACCGACGATACCAACCTGTGTCCGCATTGAATCCCATCTCCCTCATCTTATGAGACGGGCGTGTTACCTTTGGCAGCCGATCCGGCAAAGGTCATTTTCCCGGAACGGCTGGCACGAATTCACGGGACGTATTTTGCAACGCAACGATCACGCTGCGCCGCACAAATCACCTGTTGCCGCGTGAGTCCGCGCGGAAGGTCTTGGTCTCCGATACCGACCCGTCACGGTAGGTCAACTCCACCGACACGAATTTCGTACCCGGCGTCAACTTCATATAGGGCTGCGCACTGTGCGGAATAGATGACGGATCGCGCGGATCGCAGGCCGGCATGCTCAGCTTCTTGTCCGGCACCGTGGAATCGATGCCGATCTTCACCTCGCGGATCGCGCAGCGATACGACATCAGATGCGTGTAGTAGACCATCAAACCATTGAATTCGCGAAACGACAGCCAGCTTCCGCTGGTCATTTCCAGGATCTGGCGTTGCCCGCGCTCAAGCGCCGCGGCCGGTTCGAACTTGATCGGGAATGGTTCCATCCATTCGCCGCGAATATCCGCATAGCGGACGTAGATCGTTCCTTCCGGCGTATCGGCGTCGAGTTGCAACGATGGATTGGGCATGCGCTTGCGCGTGCGCGGATCGAGCGTGTCGAGGAATCCGGTCTCCTTGAAGTTGCCCTTCTCGCCGAAGCGCCAGGAGATCGCGGTCACCGGATCGGCGAATGACAGCGTCACCGACCAGCCGCCATTGTGGCGCATGAAATTGGCCAGCGGTGCATTGAGCTGCTCCGGTTCGCTCTGGCGGTTCTGCAATGGCGACGGCTGCACCGGCAAGGCGGCTACCTGCTGAGGGATGGTTTCGATCGCACGCTGCGGATCGGGCGTGCCATTCAACACCACGTCGCCGACGATCTCGTCGTAATAGGCCGGGCGCTGCGCATGCTTGTATTTGCGCGCCAGCTCGGTGACGTTGGCCTGCGTGCGCTTGGCAACCTGAACCAGCGACAGGCCCGGCGTCTCCAGTTCCTTGACGAAGTAGCGCGTGAAGACCGAGTTGGGATCCTTGTCTTCGGGTGAAGCGTAATCAAGCGCGGTCTGGTTCTCGGACGCTGAATAGAGCACGAAGGCGCCCTCCTCGCTCATCGCCGCAAGCCCGCCGCCGCCGCGCACACTGCGCGTTCCGGCGCGCTCGAACGGATTGTTGCGGCAGGCATCGAGCACGAGAATGGTGGTGCGGACGCCCTTGTTGCGGACCCGCTCCATGATCCGGCGCGCGAGGAACGCGTTCTCGTGCACCTTCTCCTCCTCGCCATCGAGCGCCATCGGCACATCGACCGGCAGGAGGTAATTCTCGCCCTTGATCTGGAAGCCATGCCCCGCGAAGAAAAAGAACGCGGTGTCCCCGGCCGAAAGCGCGCGTTCGAACGCCAGCAGGCTGTCGCTCATGCCGCGGCGGTTCTGGTTGGTCGCGGAGATGACCTGAAAGCCGAGGCCCTTGAGGCTCTTGGCGACCCGTTCGGCGTCGTTGCTAGCCTTCTTGAGCGGCGTCACATGCTGATAGGTATCGTTGCCGATCACCAGCGCCACGCGCTTCTGCGCCGTTGCGGGCGTGAGCCCGAGAGCCAGCAGACACGCCGCGACGATGAAGGTCACCCGGACCATGATGCGCCCCCTTCCGAACGCCGCCAAAGCCTCAAAGGAAGTGCGGGCTCCGTTCGGTGCCCGGTCCGCCATAGTCGCACGAGCGGCCGTCGCGGTTCAATTTTGATGGTGGCCGGATCGGTTATTCACCAGCCGGAATTGAGGCGATGTGGAATCGCGGTTATCAATTGTGTGACACAGCGCCGTGAGAGCGCGCCATTGGGGAAACGAGAGTGACAGACCGGACTGCCGGAACGAACCTGAAGCGGATGCTCCTCGGGCGGAGAACGATGACTGCCTTGTTGGCTGGCGCTATGGCGACCATCCTGACCGCCCAGTTCCCAGCTCAAGCCCAGACAGCGCAAACGTGGCCGCAGCGCCCTGTCCGGCTGGTGCTGCCGTTCGGCGCCGGCAGCGCGACCGACGTCGCCGCCCGCCTGATGACCGACAAACTGCAGGCCAAATGGGGCCAGCCGGTCGTGATCGAAAACAAGCCCGGCGCCGACGGCCTCCTGGCGATCAATGCATTCCTGCAGGCGAACGACGATCACGTCCTGCTGTATTCGTCGAGCGCGTCGTTCATGGCGCATCCCTATACGCTCGACAAAATGACTTACGATTTCGATCGCGACATGACGCCGATCGCCCGCGTCACCGACACGGTACTGGCGGTGAACGTGCCGGCCTCCTCGCCGATCAAGACGCTGGGCGAGTTCGTCAGCGCCGTGCGCTCCGCACCGGGAAAGATGAACGTCACCGGTGCACCAGGCGTGCCGGATTTCACGCTCGACTATTTCCTCAAGACGCAAGGTCTGCAGGCAACCAAGATCCCGTTCAAGAACATCGTCGAAGCGGCGACAGCCCTCGCCGGCAACCAGATCGATTTTCTGTTGACGTCGGTTGCGATCGTTCGGCCGCTGGTGAGCGCCGGCAAGATCCGCATCCTCGCTGTCACCAGCCGCGAGCGCGCCTCCTTCGCGCCGGACATTCCCACCGTGCATGAGCTCGGTTTCGGCGGTCTGGCGGTCGAGACAACGGCCGGTCTCTATGGCCCGAAAAACATGTCGCGCGAACTGCGCGAGCGTATCGCCCGCGACGTCACAGAAATCGTCTCCGACAAGACTGTCACCGAGCGCTTGCTGTCCACCGGTCAGGTCGTGCGGACCGGCGGTCCGAACGAACTCGCGGCCACCATCAAGGAACAATCAGATCTGACGGCGCGCATCGCCAAGACACTCGATCTCAAACCCAAAAACTAACTCAAGAACCAACTCAACAGCCAGGAACCTGACCGGAGAATGCAGCGCAAATTGACATGGGCTTCGCTCCCGGACGACAAGCTGCTGAAACTGCGGCTGAAGGACTTGCACGTCCGCGTCGAAGGCACCTGGCTCGAGCGCTGCGTCGAAGATTTGTACGAGGAACTGGAAGAGAGAGATCTGCGCATCCGGCCGCATGCCTGGCTGTCGGATGAATGGTTCAGCCCGAATACGACACCCGGCATCGCGATCCCGTTCTATCTTGCGCATCCGCGGCTGATGCGCCTTGAGCGCAAGATGATCATCGACGTGGAGGGCGGCACGCGGCTCGATTGCATGCGCATCCTGCGGCACGAAGCCGGTCACGTGGTGCAAAATGCATTCAAGCTGCAACGCCGCCGCCGCTGGCAGGAATTGTTCGGCAATTCCTCGACACACTATCCACGCTATTACCGTCCCAATCCGGCGAGCAAAAACTATGTCCAGCATCTGCGGCTCTGGTATGCGCAAAGCCATCCGGACGAGGATTTTGCCGAAACCTTCGCGGTGTGGCTGAAACCGCGTTCGGACTGGCGCAAGCGCTATGCCGGATGGCCTGCCTTGCGCAAACTTCAATATGTCGACGAGGTGATGAACGAGATCGCCGGGCAGCGCTCGCAGCTTCCGCGCAGCGCGCCGGTGCATCCGCTCAGCAAGATCACCACCACTCTCGCCGACCATTACGAGAAAAAGAGGACTTTCTACGCCGTCGATACGCCACGGACCTACGATCGCGATTTACATCGCATTTTTTCCGACGATCCGAAGCATCGCGGCTCCTCACCGACCGCTGCGGAGTTCATCCGCCGCAATCGGTCTCATATCCGGCAGATTGTGGCGCGGTGGACCGGCGAATACCAGTTGACGCTTGATAGCGTTCTCGACGATATGATTGACCGTTGCCGCGAACTAAAATTACGCGCCGTTGGCCCGGAGCGGCAATTACGAACAGATTTCACCGTTTTGTTAACGGCAAAGACGGTACACTCGCTTTATAGTCCGTCGCGTCGACAGTGGTATGCATTATGAAAAAAACGCGCGTTCTGGTTCTTCTTCACCCAGACCAGGCGCCGCCGGAATCGATCAAAGGTTACAGCGAGCAGGAAACACTCGCGTTCAAAACCGGCTACGACGTCGTCAATACATTGCGAAAAGCGCGGCATGAAGTGCGCGTGCTCGGCGTACAATATGAATTGCGCCCGATCCGTCAGGAAATCGAAAGCTTCAAACCCGACATCGTTTTCAACCTTCTGGAAGAGTTTCACGGCGAACCGACTTACGATCAGAATGTCGCGAGTTATCTCGAGCTCCTGCGCATTCCCTATACCGGCTGCAATCCGCGCGGATTGATCCTGTCGCGCGGCAAGGACCTGTCGAAGAAACTGGTCCACTACCACCGCGTTCCGACGCCGGCCTTTGCCGTCTTTCCGAAGAACCGGAAGATCAAACGTCCGGATCGTCTCCCCTTTCCTCTGATCGTGAAGAGCCTGAGCGAACACGCCTCGCTCGGTATCGCGCAGAAATCGATCGTCGACACCGACGAGAAACTGCAGGAACGCGTCACCTTCGTGCACGAGAAGATCGGCACCGCCGCTATCGCCGAGCAATATATCGACGGCCGCGAGATCTATGTCAGCGTCCTGGGCAATGAACGGCTGCGTGTGTTTCCAGTCTGGGAATTGGAGTTTGGCGATGCGACAAGCCGGATCGCGACCGCGAAAGTGAAATTCGACGTCAAATATCAGGAAGAGTACGGCATTCTGCAGGGGCCGGCCGACGAAATGCCGCCAGAGGTCGAAAAGCGCATCATATCGATGACGCGCCGCATCTGCCGGACGCTTGAACTCGACGGCTATGCCCGCGTCGACTTCCGGCTGACAGCAGATGGAACGCCCTACTTTCTGGAAGCCAACCCGAACCCGGAAATCGCCCGGCTCGATCTGTTCGCATCGTCCGCCGAATATGACGGAATGAAATATTCCGAACTGCTGCGCCGGATCATCGCGCTCGGGATGCAGCGTGGACGCCGCATGCAGGGCTAGCCGGCGCGCCGTCATGCATCAGCAGACAACGGCCGTCGAACTCATCTGATCGTCGCGAAGGCTCCTTCCAGATCGGCAATCAGATCATCCACATCCTCGATCCCGACCGAGAGTCGCACGAGGCCGTCGGTGATCCCAAGCTCCGCCCTCACCTCCGGCGGCACCGAACCATGCGTCATGATGCCGGGATGTTCGATCAGGCTTTCAATTGCGCCGAGGCTTTCGGCGAGCGCGAACAATTCCGTTCGCTCAAGGAACGCTTTCGCACCATCGAGATCGGTTTTCAGTTCCACCGAGATCATGCCGCCAAACGCGCGCATTTGCGACTTCGCCAATGCATGCTGCGGGTGGCTCTTTAATCCAGGATAGATGACGTGCTTCACGTTCGGATGCTTTTCCAGCCACTCGGCGATTTTCAGCGCCGACGCCGATTGCCGCTCCATGCGCAGCGACAATGTCTTCACGCCGCGCAGCGCGAGGAATGAATCGAACGGCCCCTGGATGCCGCCGATGGCATTCTGCAGAAAGCCGAGCTTCTCGCGCAGTTCGGCATTGTCGCCCACCACCGCAAGGCCACCGACCATATCGGAATGGCCGTTGAGATACTTCGTGGTGGAATGCACCGAGATATCGAAGCCGTGCTCGATCGGCCGCTGAATATACGGGCTCGCAAATGTGTTGTCGGCGACGGCAATCAGTTTGTGCTTGCGCGCGATCTCGGCAATGCGCGTCAGGTCCGCGAGTTTCAGCAGCGGATTGGTCGGCGTCTCGACCCAGATCATTTTCGTTTCCGGCCGGATCGCCTTCTCGATCGCGGCGAGATCGGTCAGATCGACGAAGCTCGTTTGCAGACCGGCCGACCGATTGCGCACGCGCGTGAACAGCCGCCGCGTGCCGCCGTAGATGTCGTCGGTCGCGACGATATGCGATCCCTGATCGAGACACTCCAGAATGGTCGAAATCGCAGCCAAACCGGATGCGAAGGCAAATCCTGCCGTGCCGCTTTCCAGATCGGCAACGCAGCGCTCGAACGCCATGCGGGTCGGATTCTGCGAGCGCGCATATTCATAGCCTTTGTGCACACCGGGGCTCTGTTGCACATAGGTCGAAGTGGCGTAGATCGGCATCATCACCGCGCCGGTGGTCGGATCTGGCGTTTGACCCGCGTGAATGCAGCGGGTGGCAAAGCCGGGACGATTGGGTTTGGTCATGACTTTCCTTTCATCCCTCCTGCAAAAGAAGGGATAAGAAAACAATCCGTCACATTGCAATTCGGAAGTAGTTGATCAGATCGATCCGCGTCACCAGACCGAGATAGCGGTCTCCGTCCATGACGATCGCGACATAGTCATTCCGGAACAGCGGCACCAGATCGCGGATCGGCGCATCGGCCGAAATCGTTTCCAGCGCCGTCACCATCATGTCCTTGACCGGCCGGTCGAACGCCTTGTCTTCACCGAGCGTCAACACCGCGCCGAGCAGATCGCTCTCGGTGACAAGCCCGACGATCCGGTCATTCTCGACCACCGGAAGCTGCGAGACGTCGGACGCGCGCATACGCGCAAACACCGCGCGCAGATTGTCGCTCGGTCGCACTTCAATCGCAGCACCGCCGCCATGCGGGCTGGAGACGAGATCGCGCACGGTCCCTGTGCGTGCGCCGATAAACCCTTCCTGCGCGAGATAGGCTTCATTGAAAACCTTCGAGAGATATTTGGCGCCGGAATCGCAAATGAGCGTGACCACGCGCTTTGGCTCGCTCTGCTCGCGGCAATAGCGCAAGGCCGCTGCGAGCAACGTGCCGGATGAGGAGCCGCCGAGAATGCCCTCCTCGCGCATCAGGTCGCGCGCCGCAGCAAAGCTCTCGCGGTCCGGGATCGTGTAAGCCTCTTTCACCAGCGACAGATCGCAATTCGGCGGGATGAAATCTTCGCCGATGCCTTCGACCGCCCAGCTTCCGGCCTCGCGCATCTCGCCGGTCTTCACATAGGGCGCTAGGATCGAGCCTTCCGGATCGGCCAGCACCATCTTCGTTTTCGGCGAATACTGGCACATGTAACGGCCGATGCCGGTCAGCGTGCCGCCGGAGCCGACACCGACAACGATGGCGTCGATGTCGCCGTCCATCTGCCGCAGGATTTCCGGCGCCGTGGTCTGTTCGTGCGACAGCGGATTGGCCGGGTTCTCGAACTGATTGATATAGATCGCACCTTTTGTGCGCGCGGTCAGATCGGCGGCAAGGTCCTGATAGTAATCCGGATGACCTTTGCCGACATCGGAGCGTGTGACGATGATCTCTGCGCCCATGGCCCGCGCATGCAGGATCTTCTCGCGCGACATCTTGTCGGGCACGACGAGGATGGTGCGATAACCCTTGCGCGCGCCAACGAACGCAAGCCCGAGACCGGTATTGCCGGCGGTCGCCTCGATCACGGTGCCGCCGTCCTTGAGACGCCCCTCATATTCCGCCGCCTCGATCATCGCGCGCGCCGGCCGGTCCTTGATCGACCCGGACGGGTTCTGACTTTCAAGCTTGAGAAACAGACGGCACGGCCCGGTATCGAGCCGCGTCACTTCAACAAGCGGCGTGCCGCCGATGAGATCGATGATGGAAGTCATGGCCCAATAACGGGCAGGACGCCCGAGATTACAAGAGGCAATCCTTCCAAACTATGGCCGCGCACTGGATGGAAATTTCCACCCTGTCTGCTTTTTTGGATGCATGATTACGCATCGGCGCTGGCACTCGCAAAAGACCGCCGCCCTGCCTGAAGCCGTGCAGCAACAGTTCGGCCTGATGAAGGCGGCGAAGGCGAAGCCGCCCAAGCAACCTTCATCGTCACCTCGCTCCCGGCAAATACCATCTACGGCGTTTTCGAACGTGGTGGGGGCCGGCTCGCGTGAAGAAAACGCTTCGAAACAAAAACCGGAGCCTTGGCTTTGCTTCCATCAAAGCCACAACGGCCCCGGCCCTAATCGACATCTCTGCAGGCCGAGACCATCACCACAAAGAAATGGTTGATCTCCAGCAAGTCATACGGATCAGCCACCCCCTGTTCGCGGAGCCACGCGAGCTGCAGGTCATACGCAAGCCTTTCACGCTCCGCGGCACATTTGAACTGGACGTCGTGAATGTTCTGAAAGTGGTGAACGAGCTCGTGCACCAGTTCGCTTCGATCCCGCAGGCTGGTCGCATCCCACTCCTGCCTGAGATACACGGTCCGCACCGGCTGGCTGTAGAGCGCCCGCAACAGAGGGCTCGGCGCGATTCCGGGGCCGAAAGCACGCTCGGCCATCGTGGTGGGTGTCACGAATTCAATGTGCGGAGGCGGTCCGGCCGAAAATCCGGTTTGAAGCGCGATCCATCCCGCGAGAGCGGCTATCAATGCATCCATTGCCATGTCGTCCGGTTGCGTGGGAAGGCCCACGCTAGCCGGTTGAATGCAGCGGCCGCGTCATCGGAACCGATGATGCCGTTATCTGAAATGCCGCGCCGGCGCCACCGTGCGAACTTTTCCCGAGCGGGTCGGTGATACTCAGACCTGCCTCGGCAGGCGTCCCTACTTTCTTTCTGCACCGCGCAGCAAGAGGCAGGCCAGAGATCCGGCAACAGCAATCGGCACCACTGCGAACGCCGCGGATGGCCACCCAAAATGCGCCGCGAGCGCTCCGACCATCATTGGCCCGGCGAATTGACCCAGATTGCTCGCTTGCTGAAGCAAGCCGATCGTCGTGGGGATGTTGTCAGCGGTCGGCGATATATGCGGCGCGCTTGCGTAGAGCGCTCCCGGAGCGAGGCCACCGACGCCGAGCGAGATTGCAGCAAGAATGATCGCGACCGACGCGGAAAGAGTTGCGCTGTAAATGAAAATGCTGAGGATAGAGAATGTCAGCAACGCAATTGCGACACACACCCATATCCTAAGTCCGGCCCGCAACAGATAGCCGCATGCAATATGTCCTGCCGCAGATACAGCCAGGACGACACCACTGAGCAACCCTGCAGTTCCGATCGAGATCGCATAGGCCGACGTCAAGTAATGCGGAAGCGCAAATGACATCGAGAAAATCTGACAAGAATATGCAAAGAAGGCGAACGCGGCGGCGAGACACCGTTCTTTGCCGATCACGTCAATGATGTGTTTGGACGAAACAGCCGGACGCTCACGTTTGCCCGGTGTTTCGATCGTCAAAACGGCCCGCGTGCTCAAACACCAGAACACCGCGAGGGCGACGGCCAAAACGCCGTTGGCAAGCCACAGATTGCGCCATCCAATCGCGGGCAAAGCCGGAGCAAGGAACAGCATCAACATGATGCCGGCCGGCATGTAAGCGCTCCAAACCGCCATCGCAAAATTGCGATTGGCTCCGTTCAACAGGGTTGCCAGCAGGCTCGGCACGGACAGGACCACACCGAAGAACCCAATGCCTTCCAGGATGCGCGCCACGAGCAATGTCTCAGCATCCGAAGCGTATGCGCCGAGCAGATTTCCGGCGGCGATCGCTGATAAGCCGCCGATAAGCGATCTCTGGAGGCCGATGCGCGCAACGATTACGCCTGCACCGATGCCACCTAATGCCCCAAGCGTTGCAAATACTGCGACGATCAGGCCCGCGACATCGAGGCCGAGATGCATCTCCGCTCGAATATCCGGCATACAAATGATCGCCTTGCCGACCTGTGCAGCGGCGAAAACTCCCGTGAGAATGAGAGAAGCGATCGAAACCCTGCATCGCTGCGGCTCTGGCGCGCGCGCAAGTGTGGCTTCTGAAGTGTTGGCCGCAAATCGCATAAAGCTCGCCGGTTGCCCCATGTCCGACGCTAGGCGAGCGACCGCAGCAACGGCGTCATCTGAACCGATGATGCTGTTGGTTCAATTTGCGTCGGGATACTGGCGCGCCATTGCGAGCCACGTCTCCGGCGGTTCAGACGTCGGAGTCTTTGGCAGATCCGCACCCGTCGTCGCGCAGGTCAACCGGAGGACAAAAACTCTATATCGTCAGTGAGCGGGAGAGTTGCCGAGTCTTGCGCTGGATTGGCGCCGTCGCGTTTTGCAACAAGCGCAGGAGATCGGCTTGCCGGGTTGTTCCGGTCTTTGAAAACGTGCGCTGCAAATGGGTGCGAATAGTAGGTTCGCTAATGCCAAGCATGCCGGCCGCTTCCTTTGCACCCATCCCCTGGGCAAGGGCCAGCAATACGCGCAGCTCGCCCCCGGTCAGTCCGTAAAGTCTGGCAAAGGCCTCACCAGGCATCAGGGGCGCCTCCGCAGGATCTTTCGTGAATACGGCAACCGATGCCGAAAAAGACGCAAGAGCATCGTGGCGCCGGCCACGATCGACCGGCAGCAGCGTTGCAACGAAGCCGGGACCGCTGACATCTGGAAGTGCCAGCGAGTATTCACTCAAGTCGGCATCGACATCGCCGCGCGACGCTTTGTCGATGGCGCTTGACAATGCCGCGCGTGCGCCAGGATCCGTCGGGGAAATGCGATTGTTCACGATGCGGATGGAATTGCCCAATCTGATCTGACGCTCCGCAGTGGCGTTCATGTAGACGATACGGCCATCGCCTGCGGTGAGGAAAACGCCGGCGGCGAGCCCGTCCAGCGTCTTTTCGAGCATTTCCGACCGAAGCGCCTTGACGTCGAGCACGTCGGAAATGGCGAGCGCGCGGCAAACATGTGGGGCGACGAGGGTGAAGAGGTTCATCTCGCGCCGGTCGAAATAGGGTGCCACCTTGCGCCGGGAGGCATGCATCGATGCCATCCGGCCACCCGTTCGCAACGCCGGAAACCAGATGATGTCCTTCAGTCCAAACGGCTCAAGCACGTCCTGAAAGAAGCGGCTTCCGATCAGTTCCTGACGCTCCATGGAAAGCGATTTGACATCACCGATATTGGCGACGACGTCTGCCGCTGCCATCGGGCTCTGTGCATAATGCGCACCCAATGTTCCCAGGAATTCCATCGGGTATCCGAACACGAAAAGCTGGTCATTCTGCCTGTGCCGCAGATCGTGTACGCAAATCCCCCCGGCTGTGCTTTCACACAGATCGGCAATTTTCCGGCAAGTGTCCGGCCACTGGTGCGGATCGAGCGCACAGTCATAGATCGCGCCGAACGTATCGGATAACGCCCGGGCGGACACTCCATCCAAACCGATCACGTCAGGCCCTCTCAACAAGGGGACAGACCTGTCCCAAGGTCGTCTCTCGATGACCCACCCGGCATGTAAACGGTCATCCAGCTTTTGGTTTCAAGCGCAAATTGCCGTCGCGACAAAGATTGAGACGCCGTGTCAACGCTTTGATTTCCAGCATCATTTCGCCTGGAGGGGCGCGTTTGGGATGCATCGCGGTTTGAGATGCTGGGTCAATAAATTGATCCCCACTGTCAATTTCACCTGGATCCTGCGTCAGACTCCGAACGAAGCTGCACATCACGCGGATGAGAAAAAACACGAAACCAGCATCCGTGACAGCCTCGCCTCAGCCTGCCGATCCGGCCTTCACGCCCGTATGTGCAATTGCTTCGTGCTGCGGTCCTTCAATAACGCGGCGTCCTGATGCAAAGTAGCTGCATGAACAGGAGCAGCCCCATCAATCGGCAAGGTCGCCTGCCTACGACATCCGCGGCAGAGCAGGCCTATGTCGACCTGTCGCCCAAGCTGCAGGGCCTGGATAGCAATCCGAAAGGCGAATTCGGTCCCCAGTTCTGGCAGGCGTTTCGTGACACCTTCGCGCATATTTACACGCTGTCGCTACCGGCTCCGTCCGAAGAAGCACGCTTCACCCTTTCCACCCGCACCTATCAAACGCCACGCGCGATCCTGATGCGTTCTCAGGGCACGGCGTTCAACATGACGCGGGGACCAGCGCTGGTCGCGCGCAGCCCCGACCAGTTACTCATCTATCTCGAGCTCGACGGCTCGTGCGACAATGACTGGTCCGGACGGCGCGGGCGCGTCGAGGCGGGCGACGTCCAGATCGTCGATTATGCACGGCCGTTCCACAGCGTAACGACTGACTACTCGAATCTGATTGTCATTCTTGCGCGCGAGAGCGTGCCGGCGGCACTGCTGTCGCTGGAGCCGCATGGCCTTGTCTTTCCGCGCGGGAGCGGCGCCGCGCACTTGATCAGCGCGGCAATACAGACTCTTTTTGCGCAAGCCGATGATCTGACGGTAAGCGAAGCCGAGGCGGCGATCGAGGGTATCGTGGCGCTGACAACCGCGTTTGCGCGCGCGAGGCGATTGGCCGATGAAGCGCACCACGTCAAATCGCGCCGAAAAGCCGTGCTGGATTACATCGATGCGCATCTTGGCAACGCAGAGCTCGGGCCCGACGAGATAGCCGACGGCACTCACGTCTCGCGCGCCTCGCTCTACCGGCTCCTGGCTGCAGAAGGCGGCATTCGTGCCGTGTTGTTGAAGCGTCGGCTTGACGAGGCGTTGCGGCTCCTGCTCGCAGACAACAGGGATGAGCATTCGTTGACGGTCGTCGCCAGGCGTTGCGGCTTTGGCGGCACGAGCCAGTTCAGCCGAGCATTCCGCGCGCGCTTCGGCTTGCCTCCGCGACAGTACCGCGCGCTTGTCCGCCAGCAGGACCGCGACTGGCACGAAGCGCGGCTCCGGGCCGACGGCTTCGATCAGGATTCTCTTTTTTGGCGGCACCGGGAATCCGACGGCTCGAAATAATCGAGAGGCCGGATTGAGCGCAGCGGACTCTCAGGTGTTCGCGCTTTGACGTCACAAGACAGGCCGATCGAGCGCGAGGCCGGTGGAGATCAGCGATTTTGAGAGTGCTTCGCAAGCGCCGCGACATCCGAAAAGCGCTTCGCGAAAGATGGCGCGACCGCTATTTGAATTCAGCCTTTAGAACTGCATCCATTCCACCAGCGCGCGCGTCACTGCCTCTGGCCGTTCCATCGTCGAAAGATGTCCACTCTCTGGTACGACAACGTGCCGGCTGCCGGGGATCAGGGTCGCCATCTCTTCAGCGAGATGGGGCGGCGTGAGGACATCGCCCTCACCCACCAGAACCATTGTCGGGCATTTGATCGCCGGAAGAGAAGGACGTGAATCCGGCCGCGTCATGATCGCCTGCTGCTGGCGTGCGAAAGCGTCGCCGCCGGTCATCAGCCCCATCTCGGCAACCTCTTTCCTCAACGTTGCATCGCCCTGCCGGTCCTTGTGGACGAGCAGCGGCCACAGCGCCTCGTTGATGGCGTCCATCTGCCCGTTCCTGGCCATTGCGATCTGAGCCTTGCGACGCTCGGTCTGCTCCGGCGTGTCGGCGCGCGAACTGGTGTCCAGCAGCGCCAGCCTCGCCACCCGTTCCGGCGCCTGCCGCATGATCGCCAGGGCGATGTAGCCCCCCATCGACAGGCCCGCGAGGGCAAATTGCCGGGGCGCATCGTCGAGAATCTGGCCGGCAATGGCGTCCACATGGTCGGCGCGGCGGTGGTCGGCAACGGTCACCGGCCCGAATGTCCAAAGGGGCGCCATCTGGTCGGCATAGAGGCGCGCGGTGCATCCGAGGCCCGGAATCAGCACTATTGGCAGGCTTTTGGTGTCGCTCATGTCATCGTCCCGTCATGGCCGAATAGCCGAAAACGCTTGTATTTATTTAACTTAACCCACCTTTGCAGCATTGACTTTCGCCCCCCCGCCCCGATGTTCACCGCAACGGTCCGCCCGACAGGATTTGGCCGCCCCTTCCCGCGCGAAATGTCGTCATCTTCAATGATCCGGCGCGGATGAATAATGCCGGGCGGCGCCGTTCAGAGGTTTCATGTCATTTTCCCAGCTCGGGTTGTCCGACAAAGTTTTGGCCGCCGTTCAGGCGTCCGGGTACGAAAATCCCACTCCCATTCAGTCTGAAGCCATCCCCCACGTCCTCGCAAGACGCGATGTGCTTGGCATCGCCCAGACCGGCACCGGCAAGACTGCCGCCTTCACCCTGCCAATGATCACGATGCTCGAGACCGGTCGCGCGCGGGCCCGCATGCCGCGTACGCTGATCCTCGAGCCGACCCGCGAGCTCGCCGCGCAGGTGCAGGAAAATTTTGAAAAGTACGGCGCCGGCCAGAAACTCAATGTGGCGTTGCTGATCGGCGGCGTGTCGTTCGACGATCAGGACGCCAAGCTGACCCGTGGCGTCGATGTGCTGATCGCAACGCCAGGCCGCCTGCTTGATCACTTCGAGCGCGGCCGTCTCCTCCTCACCGGCGTCGAATTGCTGGTGATCGACGAGGCCGACCGCATGCTCGACATGGGCTTCATCCCGGATATCGAGCGCATCTGCAAACTGGTGCCGTTTACGCGTCAGACGCTGTTTTTCACCGCGACGATGCCGTCGGAAATCCAGCGCATCACCGAGCAATTCCTGCATAATCCGGTGAAGGTGGAGACGTCGCGGCCAGCCACAGCGGCCACCACCATCACGCAACTCCTGGTCAAAAGCGGCCGCGAACCCTACGAGAAGCGCGACATCCTCCGCCGGCTGATCCGCGGCACCGACAATTTCAAGAACGCCATCATCTTCTGCAACCGCAAGCGTGAAGTCGCGTTGCTGCATCGTTCGCTCGTCAAGCACGGCTTCAATGCGGTCGCTCTTCATGGCGACATGGAGCAGCCGGCCCGGATGGCCGCACTCGACAAATTCCGTAAGGGTGACGCAAACCTTCTGATCGCCTCCGACGTCGCCGCACGCGGCCTCGACATCCCGGATGTGAGTCACGTCTTTAATTTCGACGTGCCGTTCCATCCTGACGACTATGTCCACCGTATCGGCCGTACCGGCCGTGCCGGCAAGCTTGGTACCGCCTTCACCATCGCCACCGCCGCGGACCAAAAGGCGGTGACCGCGATCGAAAAACTGACCGGACAGCCGATCCCCGCAGGACCGGACATGGGCTCCGAAGTGGCGGCAGACGACGCCGTACTGCCGGATGCCGAGCCCCGCCGGCGCGGACGGTCCGGAGGCCGCAACCGCAGCAGCTCGCGAAGTGCGGCAGCTCCGGCGTCCGATCCGGCCTCGACCCCGGTCACCCGGCTCGATCAAGCCCGCCGGAAACAAAAACCTGCGCAGAAACCTGCGGCCGATCTCGAGCCCGATCATTCGCATCTGCCAGCGTTTCTGTTGCGCCCGGTGCGGATCAAGGCCTGAAAAACGACAGTGCGAGGCACAGTTTAAAACAGGAATAATCCTGATAAAACCGAGCCTTAGCACGAAAACCTTGTGGATATTTACCCCTCATTAATTGTTGTGGAATACCTTATCTAAAATTTGAGGTTGCGGCCCATTCCAATTCGGGACTGGGGCAAATTTTTTTGCGCGCTTTCAGGGATCCGACCCATGGCGACCAGCGGCGAACACGAACGCACATTGGCGTTCGCAGAAATCGCGCTCGGGCAGATCAAAGCCCTTCGTCAGCCAGCATCACCGCGCAATTTTGAAGTCTGGTATTCCTACGCCACCGGCTATCACGCCGCGCTCAACGAGATGGTGAACGACATCCTGTCTCGGACCGGTACACTATCGGAGCCCGACGCCGAAGCGATCTACAACCTGCACCTGTCGCCGACGCGCCTGGGTGACAGGATCGACAAGGTCGGCACCCGCGTTGTCGACGAGATCGAACAGGTCATGGCGATGGTCGATGCCGCCGTCGGCTCCGCGAGCAACTATTCCGAAAGCCTTGCCGGCGCGACGCGCAATCTCCCCGTCGCCGACCGCGAAGGCGTACGCACCATCATCGAAAGTCTCGTCCAGATGACGAAAGAGATGGAGCTGGTGAATCATCGGCTGGAGGAGCGTCTTTCGGCATCGAAGCAGGAAATCAACCAGCTCCAGCACAGCCTCGAAGTGGCGCGTAGCGAGAGCCTCACTGACCCGCTGACGTCGCTATCCAACCGGAAGTTTTTCGATCAGTCACTGACCAAGGCGGTCAACGACGCAGCGGCCGAAAACGAAGCGTTGTCGCTGATCATGACCGACATCGATCATTTCAAGGCATTCAACGACACCTATGGTCATCTGACGGGCGACCAGGTGCTACGGCTTGTCGCCTTGGCGGTGAAGCAGAACGTCAAGGGACAGGATGTTGCCGCCCGTTACGGCGGAGAGGAGTTCGCCGTCATTCTGCCGGATACACTGCTGCGCTCTGCCGTCACCGTCGCCGATCACATCCGCCGCGCGGTGATGAGCAAGGAATTGATGAAACGCTCGACCGGCGAGCATCTCGGCCGCGTCACCATCTCGGTCGGCGTTGCGACATTGCGCCGTGGCGATACCGTCCAGTCGCTGATTGGTCGTGCCGACGCCTGTCTCTACGCAGCCAAACGTGCCGGGCGAAACCGTGTGATCTGCGAGACCGATCCGGAAGTGTCGCCAACGACACAAACTGCCGCTGTCGCCTGAGTTTGGGCTGTTCCCTCACGCTTGCATAACGACCGTCGTCACCGGCGACCGGTCCGGCCAGGACGTGTCAGAGAACCGCATTAAAAACTCCACGTCGCGAACAGATATCCGGCCAGCCCGTTTCCGCTGACGTTACCCGACGTGTTCCCCGCTTGCAGCAGCCGGCCGAGGAATGCGCGGTTCAGCAAGCCAAGTTCCAGCAGTCCGAGCGGTCCGGACGCTTCGATATCGGCTTTCACATAACCGACTTCGGCGCCCAGCTTGAGCTTGTCGTCCGGCTTGTAGATCAGATTGGCGGCATAGCGGTTCGTGCGGATGGACGGCGCATGGTTCTGCAAGGCGATATCGAGCGCGAGATAACTCGTCATCACGTTCGCCTCCCAATGATCGGAAAAGACGTGGTGATAGGAGCCGACGATGCTCCAGCCTTCCGTGGTCACGGGAACGCCAATCAATCCTGCAAATGTCGAAGCATCGGACACAGTGCCAAGATACGGCGAGGCATTCACGGCGTAGGTCGCCTGCGTGCTGAACGTGCTGCCATCCTCACCCCACTTGACCGGCAAGGTCAGCCCGGATGTCACGGCCCAGCCCAGCGCATCGAATTGCTGCGGCCGGCCGAGCGCTGCGAGCCGCGGGTGATTGCCGTCGATATGCAGCTCATGAACCATGCCCGAGAGCTGGAATTCGGCATCGTCCTTCTCGTAGTAAAGCTTTGCGCTCGCCACCGGATCGTTCGGATAGACAGTGACGAAACTTGAGACACCCGTCTGCGAGGTCGGCAGACCGGTCTCATAAGCGAGGGTGAAGGTCCAGTTATCGTTCAGCTTGAACTCATAACCCGCAAGGCCGACGGTGCGCTGCGGCGACGTTGCGGAGAACTGGAAATCGCCCGACCAGAAATTCATCTGGCTGTCGGTGTAACCGCCCTTGAAGCCGGCCCAGGTGACGATGCCTTCGATCAAGGTCAGGAGTCCATTGCCGGAATCCACGGTCGTCTTTTCGTACTGGACCTCGAATCCGGTCTTCAGATCGCCGAGCGATGTCTTGCGCGTGCTGTCGATGCGCATGCTCGCATCGAACGTCCCAACTTCGCTCGCACTGGTCAGACCGCCCTGCCGCGTCGTCAGGACCGGAATGCGGCCACTGCCCGAGCTCTGCTTCTGATACACGGCGGACAATTGGCCTGACACCTCGAAGCACGCGCCTTCCCAGGCAAACCGCTTCCACAACGGGACTGGCTTGTCGTCGTCTTCATCATCGTCAGATTGACAGATTTCGGATTGCTTCGCCGGCGTCGGCACGACTTGCGCCGATGTCACCGCGGGCCACGCAACCATGACAACAGCGAATGCGATCCCTGCATTGATAAACCGCGGCGCGCCAATTCCGGCGCCGCCAAACTGGACGTCCCCAAACCCCGACACAGTGCATTCCCCCTCAGGCATAGAGCCCGAGGGATCAACGCTTCGTCAAGCGTTTCGCCTTGCTTGTGGATTTCACTTTGGTCGCGGTCCTGACTTTGACAGGCCGCTTCGGCTTGCTCGCAGGCTCGCTCTTTTTCTCACGGGGGCCGGCTTTGTTGAGCGCGACGTGCAACGCGCGCGTGGCCCACAGCGCCAGTTCGTCCGGATCGTCGTAAAGCCGATCCGGCATCCGGCGATACGACATGATCGCGCGCTTGCCATTGCCGGCCTGATACGTGAAAGGCGGCAAGTCTTCGGTGACAAAGTCAGCCTCGTTGCTCTCGCCGGTTTTCAGATAGATCACTTCATCGGCAATCAGCGCGAACATCACGTCATCGGCATAGATGCCGGCGCCGCCGAACATGCGCCGCACCGTGACAGGGCGGAAGCCGGCAAACAGTTCGCGGATGAATTCGGCGTCCATGCACTAAGCACCCGCTCGTCCCCGCGAAAGCGGGGACCCAGACCTTTTTTGAATTTACTGGATTCCCGCCTGCGCAGGAATGAGCGGAAGATGGCGACGCTTAATGCGCCGCGGCGGGTTCGCCTTCCGCAGGTGTGAGCTGCACCGATTCGCCGCAACCGCAGGCCGAAGTCTGGTTCGGATTGTTGAACACGAACTGCGCGGACATCTTGTCGGTCTTGTAGTCCATCTCGGTGCCGAGCAGGAACAGCACCGCTTTCGGATCGATCAGGATGCGGACGCCCTTGTCCTCCACCACTTCGTCCGTGGGACCGGCCTCCTGCACATATTCCATCGTATAGGCCATGCCGGCGCAGCCGCCGTTGCGCACGCCCACGCGCAGGCCGGCGATCGGTTGATCCGACTTCGCCATCAGTTCCTTGATACGGTCGGCGGCGGCTTCGGTGAGCCGCATGACCTGAGGCCTCGGACGGGCTGTCGCCATTCTTGCAGTTCTCCTCTCACCGGGTTCAAGGTCCGGCAATGGACTCGCATGTCCTTAAGTTAACAACGAAATTCGCGCTGTGAAGGCCCGAAAGCTGGATTTGCTCCAGCCATGCAAAGTGGCCGGCTCTCAGTAGATCGCCCAAATGCCCGGCGTCGCAAGTTCAAGCAGATGGCCGTCCGGGTCGCGGAAATAGATGCTGTGGCCGCCACGCGGCCAGTTGGTCCGTCCTTCGATCTCGATCTTGTGTGCTGCCAGCCGCTCCGTCCAGACCGGCAACTCGTCTGCCGAGATGGCGAACGCGATATGCAGCGGCCCGTGCCCGTCATGCGGCGGAATGGTGCCGCCCGGCAGATGCACGGTGTCCAGCGTCGCACCGCGATGAAACAGCAGCAGGACGCTCCTGCCGCCGACATCATAGGCCCGAAAGCGCGCATCGCTGGTGAGGACCGGAAGCTCAAGAACCTGCTCGTAGAACCGTGCGGCTCTCTCGAGGTCATCGACGTACAGCGCAGTTTCCAGAACGCCATTGAGCTTCGGCACGGTAGGCGTCACCACATGTTCAGAACGAGACGCGCCTCGTCGGACATGCGGCTCGGGTCCCATGGCGGATCCCAGATCACCTGCACATTCACCGGGCCGACGCCCTGCACGCTCGCCACCGCGTTCTCCACCATCATCGGCAGTTCGGCGGCCGCGGGACAGTTCGGCGTCGTCAGCGTCATATCGACATCGACCGTCCGGTCATCCTTGATATCGACCTTGTAGATCAGGCCGAGCTCGTAGATGTCCGCCGGAATTTCCGGGTCATAGACGGTCTTCAGCGCCGAAACGATGTCCTCGCTCAGGCGCGACAATTCTTCGGCCGGCAAAGCCGATTCCGGCTGCGACTCAACGGGTTTGGTGTCGTCGGTCATATGAAAAATTCCTGCGCCTTCACGAGGGCCCGCGCCAGAGCGTCGACCTCGTCCTTGGTATTGTAAAGCCCGAAAGAAGCCCGGCATGTGGCGGTGACGCCGAGGCGGTTCAACAGCGGCATCACGCAATGCGTTCCGGCGCGCACGGCGACACCGGAGCGATCGATGATGGTTGCGACATCATGCGGATGCGCCCCCTTCATCTCGAAGGAGATGACGGCCCCCTTCTCTTTCGCCTGACCGAATATCTTCAACGAATTGATCTCGCGCAGCCGCTCATGTGCGTAATGCATCAGGCTGTCTTCGTGCGCGCGAATGCGATCCTTGCCGATCGCATTCACATACTCGATCGCAGCGCCGAGGCCGATCGCCTGCACGATCGGCGGCGTGCCGGCTTCGAACTTGTGCGGCGGATCGCCATAGGTGACGCGGTCCTCGAACACATCGCGGATCATTTCGCCGCCGCCATTGAACGGCGGCATGGCGTCGAGATGTTCGGACTTGCCCCAGAGCACGCCGATGCCGGACGGCCCGTAGATCTTGTGTCCGGTGAACACGTAGAAATCGCAGCCGATATCCTGCACATCGATCGGCATATGCACGGCGGCCTGACTGCCATCCACCAGAACCGGAATGCCGCGCGCGTGGGCGATCCGAACGACCTCCTTTACCGGCACGTAGGTGCCGAGCGCGTTCGACATATGCGTGATCGCGACCATCTTGGTGCGCGGAGTCAGCAGCTTCTCAAACTCGTCGAGAAGAAAATTGCCGTCCTCATCGATCGGCGCCCACTTGATGACAGCGCCCTGCCGTTCGCGCAGGAAGTGCCACGGCACGATGTTGGAGTGATGCTCCATGATCGAGAGCACGATCTCGTCGCCCTCCTTCAGCCGCTCGCGGCCGAAGGTGTACGCGACAAGGTTGATCGCCTCGGTCGCGTTGCGGGTGAAGATGACTTCCTCGTTGCGCGGCGCGTTCAGGAACTTGGCGACGATTTCGCGTGCGCCTTCGTAGCCTTCGGTCGCGGCATTGGCGAGATAGTGCAGGCCGCGATGCACGTTGGCGTATTCATACGAATAGGCATGCTGGATGCGATCCAGCACCGCCTTCGGCTTTTGCGCCGAGGCCGCGTTGTCGAGATAGACCAGCGGCTTGCCATAGACCTCCATCGCCAGCGCGGGAAAATCCTGCCGGATGCGGGCGACATCATAAGGCTCGATGGTGACAGCCTTGTTCATGCCAATTCACTCTCACTTATCCCTTCTCGTCGAGAAGCGATAATCCTCAACCTCGTTGCCCAAGCCACGCGCGGGTCTGCGCCATCAGCGCCTCGCGCAGCTCTTCATTCTCGACCGCTTCCACCGTCTCGCCGACGAAGGCCTCGATCATCAGCGCTTCGGCTTCCTTCTGCGGAATGCCGCGCGCCTTCAGATAGAACAGCAGTTCGTCATCGAGAGCGCCCGCCGTCGCACCATGACCGCAGACCACATCATCGGCAAAAATCTCAAGCTCCGGCTTGTGATCGGCTTCGGCTTCTTCCGACAGCAGCAGCGCGTGTGAGGCCATCTTGCCGTCGGTCTTCTGCGCGTGCGGACGGACGATGATCTTGCCCTGGAACACCGAACGGCTTTCGCCGTCGAGTACCGACTTGAACAACTCGCGGCCGGTGCAGTGACCGATGGCATGGTCGATCACCATCGTGGTGTCGGCATGCTGCTTGCCTCGCAGCAACGAAGCGCCCTGCAACGCCAGTTCGGAATGCACGCCTTCCAGATCGATGAAGATCTGATGGCGCGACATCGCCCCGCCGATATTCATCGAGAAGCTGCTGAGCCGCGCATCGCGACCGGCTTGCACGCCGAGCGTGGACAGGCCGAGTGCGGCATCGCCCGCATTGTTGCTGCGGACATGCGCCACCCTGGCGCCGTCGCCGGCGTCGATCTCGACCAGCGTGTTGGCCTGATAGGCAACGCCCGCAGGTCCATCATGGGTCTCGATCAGCGTGACCGAAGCGCCCGCCTCCACCACCACCAGCACGCGGGCGAAGCTTGCCTGCGCGCTATTGCCGGCGTTGCGGAAAATCAGATGCAGCGGACGCTCGAGCTTTGTGCCGGCCGGCACGTGCAGGATCGTCACGTCATTCATGAAGGCGGTATTGAGCGCGACCGCGGCATTGTTCGCATAGAAGCGCTCGCGATTGAGCGCCTGCGTCACGGCCGGCGGCAAGGCATCGCCATCCGCCAGACGATAGCGGTTGAAGCCTTCGGCCTTTGCGGTCGACACATCGCGTCCGTTCACGAACAGAAAACGATGCGCGGTCGCCAGATCGAGCACGGTCGGCTGTGCCGCCGCCGCATCGACTTCGGCTTGCGACGGTGCATCCGCAATCGGCGGCAGGTCGCGCATGAAGGCGCGCAGATCGGTGTATTTCCAGTCCTCGACGCGGCGCGTCGGCAGACCTTGCGACTTCAGCGTTTCGAACGCCTCCTGCCGCTGGCGCGCAACCGGCGCCCCGCCCCAGGACGCTTGCCTGGCGCTGAAATCCGGAAAGCGCGAGAGGATCGCTTCCTCCGCCGCAGACCGTATGAGAGTAAGCTCAGCCATTATCCTTACGCGGCCTCGTCCTGATACTGCGCATAGCCCTTTTCCTCGAGCTCAAGCGCAAGTTCCTTGCCGCCGGTGCGGACGATGCGGCCCTTCGACAGCACGTGCACCACATCCGGCACGATGTAATCGAGCAGACGCTGATAGTGCGTGATGACGACGAATGAACGCTCTGGCGAACGCAGCCGATTGACGCCGTCCGACACGATCTTCAGCGCGTCGATGTCGAGACCGGAATCGGTCTCATCGAGCACCGCGAGGCGCGGCTCCAGCATCGCCATTTGCAAGATCTCGTTGCGCTTCTTCTCGCCGCCGGAAAAGCCGACATTGACCGCGCGCTTCAGCATCTCCGGATTGATCTCGAGCTTGTTCGCCGCGTCGCGAACCTTCTTCATGAATTCCGGCGTCGACAATTCCGCTTCGCCACGCGCCTTGCGCTGCGCATTCACGGCCGTGCGCAGGAACGTCATGGTGGCGACGCCCGGAATCTCGATCGGATACTGGAACGCCAGAAACAGCCCCTTGGCCGCCCGCTCATCCGGCTCCATGCCGAGCACGCTTTCGCCGTCCAGCAGGACGTCACCCTCGGTCACGTCGTATTCGCTCTTGCCGGCCAGCACATAAGACAGCGTGCTCTTGCCCGAACCATTCGGGCCCATGATGGCATGCACCTGGCCTTTCTCGACCGTCAGGTCGAGACCGTTGAGGATCTTCTTGCCGTCGATCTCGACATGCAGGTTTTTGACTTGGAGCAAAGACATCGATTTTTTCCGTTAGTAGCCTCGCCTCGTGGAGCCGGTCCGGCCGGCAACTCGAACGGCGAGCCGATGTGTAGCCCTCACACACGAAGACAGCCTGTCAGCGGTCTCCTCGGAATGAGGGCGTGCGATTTATCCAACCGATCCTTCGAGCGAGATCGAAATCAGCTTCTGCGCTTCCACCGCAAATTCCATCGGCAGTTGCTGCAGCACGTCCTTGACGAAGCCGTTGACCACAAGCGCGGTCGCCTCCTCCGCCGACAGCCCGCGCTGACGACAGTAGAACAGCATGTCCTCGGAAATCTTCGAGGTGGTGGCTTCGTGCTCGAACACCGCCGACGAATTCTTGGCTTCGAGATACGGCACGGTGTGCGCGCCGCACTTGTCGCCAACCAGAAGCGAGTCGCAGTTGGTGAAGTTGCGCGCGCCGGTCGCCTTGCGGTGCGCCGAGACCAGCCCGCGATAGGTGTTCTCGGAGCGGCCCGCCGCGATACCCTTGGAGATGATCCGGCTGGTCGTGTTCTTGCCCAGATGGATCATCTTGGTGCCGCTATCGACCTGCTGGCGGCCGTTGGAAATCGCGATCGAGTAGAACTCGCCGCGCGATTCGTCGCCGCGCAGGATGCAGCTCGGATATTTCCAGGTGATCGCCGAACCGGTCTCGACCTGCGTCCACGAAATCTTCGAATGCCTGCCGCGGCAGTCACCGCGCTTGGTGACGAAATTGTAGATGCCGCCACGGCCTTCCGAGTCGCCCGGATACCAGTTCTGAACGGTCGAGTATTTGATCTCGGCGTCATCCAGCGCCACAAGTTCGACCACCGCGGCGTGCAACTGGTTCTCGTCGCGCATCGGCGCGGTGCAGCCTTCGAGATAGCTGACATACGAACCTTTGTCGGCGATGATCAGCGTGCGCTCGAACTGGCCGGTATTCTTCTCGTTGATGCGGAAGTAGGTCGACAGCTCCATCGGGCAGCGTACGCCCGGCGGCACGTAAACAAACGAGCCGTCGGAAAACACCGCCGAGTTCAGCGTCGCATAGAAATTGTCGGTGATCGGCACCACCGTGCCGAGATACTTCTTCACCAGCTCCGGATGCTCGCGCAGCGCCTCGGAAATCGGCATGAAGAGCACACCGGACTTCGCAAGCTCCGCCTTGAACGTGGTCGCGACCGACACCGAGTCGAACACGGCATCGACGGCAACACGCCGCTCACCTTCCGGCCGCTCAACGCCGGCAAGGATCTCCTGCTCGCGCAGCGGAATGCCGAGCTTCTCGTAGGTCCGCAGAATCTCGGGATCGACCTCGTCGAGCGACTTCGGCGCCACGAACTGCTTCGGGGCGGCGTAGTAGTAGAGATCCTGGAAATCGATCTTCGGATAGTTCACGCGCGCCCAGGTCGGCTCGCGCATGGTCAGCCAGCGGCGATAGGCTTCAAGCCGCCAGTCGAGCATCCACTGGGGCTCATCCTTCTTCGCCGAAATGAAGCGGACGATGTCTTCGGAC
>JAFAFP010000150.1 GCA_023423415.1 Pseudomonadota bacterium
CAGTTCAACACGACCACGTCGATGGGCCGCCTGACCCTGAACGTGCTGTTGTCCTTTGCTCAGTTCGAACGGGAAGTCACCTCCGAGCGCATCCGCGACAAGATCGCCGCATCAAAGCGCAAGGGGCTGTGGGTCGGCGGCATGGTGCCACTCGGTTATGAACTGAAGGACGGCAAACTCATCATCGTCGAGCGCGAAGCCGACCTGGTCCGAACCATCTTCAGGCGTTACCTCGAATTGGGCAGCGTCAACCGACTCGTGGCCGATCTCAAGCTTCGCAACGTTCGCTCGAAAATCCGGAAATTATCCAATGGCAGCATCCGAGGCGGCGTGCCGTTCACGCAAGGTCCACTCTTTTACATGCTGCGCAACCGCTTCTATGTCGGGGAGGTTCGGTTCAGGAATGAGATCTGTCCCGGTCCCCAGCCTGCGCTCCTGGAGCGGGAGCTGTTCGATGCGGTCCAGGCTAGATTGACGCAGCAATGGTCGCACCGGACCGTCGCCCGTTTGAAATCCAGAGCTCTTTTGGCCGGTCTGCTGTTTGATGATGCCGGGCATCCCATGGCTGCGACGCACACAACCAAGAACCGCAAGCGTTACCATTATTATGTGTCGCACCCCCATCTTCGCGGAGGGGCAAAAGAGCTGGCCGGCTCGATCACTCGAGTGCCGGCCGACGAGATCGAAGCCGCGGTGATGGCGGGGTTGGCCGGGAATGTGCGCGAGGGCTCCACTATACCGGCAACGTCTGCGGTCGATCACACAGCAGCAAAGTCTAGAGTCGCTCGTACCGTCGCGAAGCCCATCATCGCCAATCTCGATCGCGATGCCCTGATTGCCAATGTCGCCCGCATCGAGGTCCGCAAGTCCCAGCTGGCCATCTACCTCAAGCCACCAGCCACTAACGAAGGCGGAGATCGAGAGGCAGAACGACCTGAAGTTCGCAAAGATACAGGAGGCGCCCTGTTGTTGATTCCCTGGCGCAAATCGCCAACCCGGAAAGCGCGTGAACTCTTGTTGCCGGCGTCCGCTGAAAGGCGCTCGGTCCGCCCGATCAAGGCTGAGCGGCGAGCGGCGCTGATCCGGTCCATTGCCCGCGGCCGGGCCTGGCTGGACGAGATCGTCTCCGGCGCAAGCACAGGGGTCGAACAGATCGCCGCCCGCGAAAAATGTAGCGTCCGCCACGTCAACATGACCCTCTCGATGGCCTTCATCGCGCCGGATCTGGTAAAAGCCGCAGTCGAGGGTCGCCTTCCCCGCGGCATCGGTGTCGCCAGCCTGCGCGATGCGCCGGCTGAATGGTCGCATCAGTTCGACCGGCTCGGCCTGCAGCAGCCAGACTGATCGGCCGGAACGTCCCTGTACTTTCGGCCGCATCCGACAAATTGGTCATTCCGGGCGCTCTGCAGAGCAGGGCCCTGCCATACCTACAGATTCGCCCAACAGTGACCGGAACGGGGATTTTCCGGGTAGAGACCGCCCCCAAAAAAAACCGCCCGCGCCTCCGCAGAGACCCAGGAGCTCAATCCCGAATGAAGAAAAGCCCGCCAAATGCGGGCCCTTGTCGTCGATTACCGGAATTTGCGGTTCGGTAAGACTGAATGGTGGGCGCGACAGGGATCGAACCTGTGACCCCTACCATGTCAAGGTAGTGCTCTTCCGCTGAGCTACGCGCCCTCTCCGATGCGGATATGGTGCCCCTATAGTCGGTCCCCGAATGCGACGCAAGCACGCATCGCCGCCAAACGTTCCGATTTTGCCACAAAAGGGAATAAGGACGGCCATTAAGGTGTAACCCGTTGCGACGCCGGCACGCGCCGGGGACGAAATGGCCGGTACGGCCGACAGGGAGTTTTCACATGGCTTCGCGTTTCGCAGTGTTGCGCCCGACCTTCTATGCGCTGACCCTGGTGGCCGGACTGACGGCCGGGGCGGTTTACGCCCAGCAGGAGCCACGCCTCGACGTCATCTATGTCCCGACGCCGCAGCAGGTAGTGGACCGCATGCTGCAGCTCGCTGACGTCAAGCAAGGCGACTACATGATCGATTTCGGCTGTGGCGATGGTCGCATGGTGGTGAGCGCCGCCAAGCGCGGTGCGCGTGGCTACGGCGTCGACATCAACCCGCAACGGATCAAGGAAGCCAACGAAACCGCAAGAGCGGCCGGGGTCACCGACAAGGTGGAGTTCAAGATCGCCAACCTGTTTGAGGAAGACCTCTCGAAAGCCGACGTGATGGCGATGTACCTCCTCACGGACATCAACCTGCGGCTGCGTCCGAAGATCCTCGACACCATGAAGCCCGGCTCGCGCATCGTGTCGCACGCCTTCGACATGGGTGACTGGAAGCCGGAGGTCTATGAAAATGTCGATGGCCGCAACGTCTATTTCTGGATCGTGCCGGCCAAGGTCGAAGGCAAGTGGCAGATCGACAGCGATCAGAAGATGACCCTGAACCTCGACCAGAAATACCAGTTCTTCACCGGCAAGGCCGACATCGGCGGCAAATCCGTCGATATCACCGATGGCAAGCTGAAGGGCGCCAGCATCTCGTTCAGCGTCAACGGTCAGACCTATACCGGCACCGTGAATGGCAACACCATCAGCGGTGCGAACTGGAAAGCCACCAAAGTCTGAGGCTTGCGGCGGCCACTGAATCGGACACAATGAGCAAGGCGCTTTCCGATCGAAAGCGTCTTTCGCTTTTTTTAATCGCCTGTACGACTCTCGGGGAAGCGCCTTTGGCGCCGGACAACATCCATGAAATCGCAAGCTTCCGGTACACCGCGCGCAAGCCTTTCCATTGTCGACGGCGCGTTGATGATGGTGGGCGTGATCATCGGCATCGGCATTTTCAAGACGCCGCAAATCGTTGCCCTCAATGTCCCAAGCGATTCCTGGTTCATCGCCGCCTGGGTTCTGGGCGGCCTCGCGACACTGATCGGCGCCCTCGTCTATGCTGAGCTTGCAGCCGCCTATCCTTCGACCGGCGGCGAGTATCACTTTCTTACCCGCGCCTATGGCAAGGGCGTCGGCTTCCTGTTTGCGTGGGCCCGCACCACCGTGATCCAGACCGGCGCAATTGCCGCGATCTGCTTCGTGCTCGGTGATTATGCGCAGCAGATTTACTCTCTCGGCACATACGGCTCGGCGATTTACGGCGCGGCCGGCCTGTTCATCCTGACACTGGTCAATCTCGCCGGCACCTATGAAAGCAAGACCGCACAGAACGTCCTGACCGTGCTGGAAGCGACCGCGCTCGCGGCGATCGCACTGGTCGGCTTCATCTATGGCGGTGGCGTCGCGCCAGCGGCGGCTCCGGCCGGCGATTTCAGTTTCGGCGCGCTCGGATTGGCGATGGTGCTGATCCTTCTCACCTACGGCGGCTGGAACGAGGCCGCCTACATCTCCGCCGATCTGAAGAACGTCAAACGCGACATGATCCGGATTCTTTTGACCGGCACCGTCGTTGTGACGGTGCTGTATGTGCTGATCAACATTGCCTATATCTCCGTTCTCGGCCTCGAAGGCGTCCGCAAGAGTGATGCGGTCGCAGCGGCGGTGATGCGGACGGCATTCGGCGCCAGCGGCGCCATCATCCTCAGCGTGGTCGTGATCTGTGCCGCCCTATCGACCATCAATGCCAGCATCTTCACAGGTGCACGTCTCTATCACGCGCTCGGCCAGGACCTCGCGCTCGAGCGCCTGCGCATCTGGGACGTCGAAGGCAACAATCCCCGCAATGCGATCATCGTGCAAAGTATCATCGCCTTTGTGCTGATCATTTTCGGTGCGTTGTCGCAAGACGGCTTCCTCGGGATGGTGCTTTATACCTCGCCGGTCTTCTGGTTCTTCATCCTGCTGGTCGGGATCGGGCTCTTCGTGCTGCGCCGGAATGACCCGGACCGCGAGCGACCATTCCGCGTACCGCTTTATCCGCTCACCCCGATTCTGTTCTGCCTGATGTGCGGTTACATGCTTTATTCGAGTCTGGTCTATGCGGCGAGCAAGGACTCCAATATCTTTGGCTGGATCGGCATCGGCGTCCTGCTCCTTGGCATCCCGCTGATGTTCGTCGCGAAAGGCAGGCGCGCATCCTGAGTGGCCGAAACCTACGATATCGTCATCATCGGCGCGGGCCATAACGGGCTCGTCTGCGCCACCTATCTCGGCATAGCCGGGCTGAAGGTGAAGGTGGTCGAGCGCCGGTCCGAGGTCGGTGGCGCGGCGGTGACAGAGGAGTTTTATCCCGGCTTCCGCAACTCGGTCGCCGCCTATACCGTCAGTCTGCTCAATCCGAAGGTGATCCGCGATCTCGACCTGCATGGCCACGGCCTGAAAATCGTCGAACGCCGCGCGCTCAACTTTCTGCCGACCAATAACGGCCGCTACCTGCTGACCGGCGAAGGCCGCACCAAACGCGAGATCGCAAAGTTCAGCGAAAAGGATGCGGCAAATTACGATGATTTCAGCGATGAGTTAAACGACATCGCCGACGTGCTGCGCGACATGGTGCTGCAGCAACCGCCGAATCTGGTTAAAGGGTGGAATACGCGGAGCTTCCGCGAAGCGCTGCGTCTCGCCTTCGTCGGCAAGCGGTTGCGCAGGCTCAACCTCGAGCGCCAGCGCGCCCTGCTCGACCTGTTCACCAAATCCGCGGCCGATTATCTCGACGGGTGGTTCGAATCTGATCCGGTCAAGGCGGTGTTCGGCTTTGACGCCGTGGTCGGCAATTATGCGAGCCCCTCCACGCCGGGCTCGGCCTACGTGCTGCTGCATCATTGCTTCGGCGAGGTGAACGGCAAGAAAGGCATCTGGGGTCACGCGATCGGCGGCATGGGGGCAATCACTCAGGCGATGGCGAAGTCGGCGCGCACGCATAGCGTCAATATCGAAACCAAAGCCGGCGTCCGCGAAATCATCATAGAGAAGGGCAAGGCAGCAGGCGTCGTGCTGGATGATGGTCGCGCCATTCGCGCTCGCGCTGTTGTCTCCAACGTCAATCCGCGTTTGCTGTACGAGCGTCTCGTGCCGGATGATGCCCTACCGGAACGATTCCGGTCGCGCATGAAGCGCTGGAAATGCGGTTCAGGCACGTTCCGTATGAACTTGGCGCTATCCGAATTGCCGAGTTTTACCGCCCTCCCCGGCCGCGAGATGGACGACCATCACACCGCGGGCATCATTCTCGCGCCGTCGCTCGCTTACATGGATCGTGCGTATGACGATGCGCGGAAATTCGGCTGGAGCCGCGAACCGATCGTCGAAATGCTGATCCCATCGACACTCGACGACTCTCTTGCGCCCAAGGGCGCGCATGTCGCGAGCCTGTTCTGTCAGCATGTCGCGCCGGAATTACCTGACGGCAAATCGTGGGACGATCATCGGGACGAAATCGCCGACCTGATGATCGCAACCGTCGATCGCTTCGCGCCCGGCTTCAAGAAAAGCGTAATCGCGCGCAAGTCGCTCACGCCGCTCGATCTCGAACGCGATTTTGGCCTGATCGGCGGCGACATTTTCCACGGCGCAATGTCACTCGACCAAATTTTCTCGGCACGGCCGATGCTGGGTTACGCAGATTATCGCAGCCCGATAACGGGGCTTTACCTGTGCGGTTCGGGCACGCATCCGGGCGGCGGCGTCACCGGAGCGCCGGGGCACAATGCGGCAAAGGTGATAGCCGGCGATCTGGGCCGAAGGCGCTGATCGACCGCCATCTGACCTGAGTAAACCGCAACACGACTATCCGCTCGTTTTGCTCTTCCGTTTTGCAGCCACCGTGCGGACATGCGTGTGGGTGATCTCATAGACGCGATCTGACACGAAGGCCTGCAATTGCGGTGCGTTGTCGATATTGCCGTGGCTGAGTTGGGTCTGGTTCGACAGATTGATATTGCTGAATTCACCGGTGAATCCGGCCGGCTCGATCGCCGGACGGCCAAAGCCGTTATTCTGATAGAAATTGATAAAGCGCGTCACATTGAGCGGTACGCGCAAACCCTCGGTGATGTCGAAGGTCACCGCGAGATCGACCGGAATATTGGCTGACGCAAGACGATCCGCCACCTGCACCACCGCGTTCGACCCGAGCGAGTGCCCGATCAGGATCACGTGCGCGTCGTCGCCGTTCTGATGACCGGCAATGATGTCGTGCGCGATCTGATCGACGTCGGACCAGCTCCACAGGCTGACATTGCTGTAGCCCTGCGCTTTGAACTGCGCCGCCATCTGATCCATGCCCGACGAGAACACGCCGAACAGACCGCGGATCAGGTAGATCTGCGCTTGCTCGACCGTCACGGCGGGCGGACGCGACGATCGGGCCAGCAGATTGCCGCGAAGCGGAGCGGCCACCAGAGCTGACGCAAGCCCCATGGCCGTCAATTGTCGACGTGTCACGTATGTCATGGAAAGCCCCGGTCCCCGAAATGGACAGGACCTTAGGCTGGCCTATGCGACAGGCTCAAGTCCGAACACCGCAGAAAACGCCGCGCGTCAGGCCGCCAGCATCTTCTGCACCTCGTTGACGAGGTCACGCAGATGCACCGGCTTGGAAAGGACTTTGGCATGCTTGGGCGCTTGCGAATCCGCATTTAGCGCGACTGCGGCAAAGCCCGTAATGAACATGATCTTGATATCCGGATCGAGTTCGGAGGCCCGGCGCGCCAACTCGATGCCATCCATCTCCGGCATGACGATATCGGTCAGCAGCAATTCGAAAGGCTCTTCCCGCAACCGCTGATAGGCCGACAGGCCGTTATCGTACGAGACCACGTTGAATCCGGCACTTTGCAGCGCCTTTACCAGGAAGCGCCGCATGTCGGTGTCGTCTTCCGCAAGCAGGATTTTCGGCAGATCGCTGTTCATCACTCAACTGGTCTCTTGATCCGCCGGGCGGCCGGCCGGAAGCATCCATCCATGTCAGGGCTGAGTTTGCAAGACTGTGCCGGCCGCTCTGGCGATCGGTCTTCCCCGCCCCGTTTCCATTAGCGTTATGGGGGGTAAATATCGGGTGAAAAGATGGTGCCCAACCCCGAAAAGCCGGTCAAAATGCCATATTCGGCGTGGAAAAGTGTATCCGAGCGGGCGCGGTGCCCGTATGTTCGCGTCGGCACCACGACGGATCAGAATCAGATTTTCCCTGCATGACTGTTTCCGACGATTTTGACCCGCCTTTCGATGTGATCGAGCCGGAGCACTGGCGCGGCCCGGTTGTATTCAACTCGCCCCACAGCGGCTCCGTTTATCCTCGCTCATTTCTCACGACCGCCCGCCTGGACATCGCCACACTGCGACGCTCGGAGGACTCCTTCGTCGATGAACTAATCGCCGGGGTCATCCCCCGCGGCTATCCGAGGATGCGAGCGCATTTTCCGCGCTGCTATGTCGATGTGAATCGTGAGCCTTATGAACTCGACCCCCGCATGTTCAACGGCCGGCTGCCGTCCTTTGCCAATACACGGTCGATGCGGGTCGCGGGCGGGCTTGGCACCGTCGCGCGGGTGGTTGGCGACGCCCAGGAAATCTATGACCAACGCCTCTCGGTGGACGACGCGATGCGGCGGATCGAGAGCCTTTACAAGCCTTACCATCGCGAACTGCGGAAGCTGGTCACACGGGTGCATAACGAATTTGGCGCAGCGCTGCTGATCGATTGTCATTCGATGCCATCGGCAACAGGCTCCCGCGATGACCGTCCTCGCTCCGACATTGTGATCGGCGATCGCTACGGCACCAGTTGCGTCGCTCCCGTCATCGAAATTGCTGAGGCCCAATTGCGATCGCTGGGGTATAGCGTCAGCCGCAATAAGCCCTATGCCGGCGGCTTCATCACCGAACATTACGGCAACCCCTCGGCGGGCCTCCACGCCCTTCAGATCGAATTCAATCGGGCGCTGTATATGGACGAGCGGCGCTATGAGAAGATTGCTTCATTCCGGCGCCTCGCTTCGGACATTGAAACAATGGCCGACCGGCTAGCGGCGATTCCGCTGGAGGAATTACGGCCTTATCGCGCGGCAGCCGAATAACTTCGCTGTCGTGTTACGCCCTTCCTTTCAGCATCTCTTCTCAGAGACTCAGGCGCCGCGCCGCCCGGTCGCACTGCCGAACGTAATGGGATCGCGGCCGCCGCCCTGCAGGCGGCGAAACTATAAGTGCGAACAGCGAAAATCCTAGATAAGCAATTTCGGCAGCACAACGCTCTGATACGCCTACACCGTCCACCTCGCCGGCAGCCCTGTTGTGACGGAAGCCGCGAACCACAAGCCGCTGTGGCCAGCCCGCTGCCAAAAAAAGGGCCGCTAGCGAACTAGCGGCCCAAGTCTAGGGAGGAAACGCCCAAGGAGGGCGGCGGGAATGTGCGAAGCACATTGCCGCGCTGCAGCAATATTGCATTGCGTCGCACCAAAAGCAAGTCGAAATGACAGCTATGCTGACCTATCCCCAGCCCCGGACATCTCGACGGGGGTCGCGAGAAAACCAATAAGCTAGACATCCCAATAGGATAGAGACCGCCTGCAGGGCGAAAATCGTTCGGTATGCATCAATTGCATACCCGCCTCCCACCTGAGGAAAGAGATCAATAACCATACCGGTGATTGCCTGATTGAGAAACGCACCACCCATGGTGGCCATATTGAACAGAGTCAGGCCGCGTCCGACCAGGTTCGGCGGAAACAGTGACTTCCCATGCGCGATGATGACGGTGAGATAAGCGCTTAATCCGCCAAGGCCTAAGAACCAAGCAAACAACGCCCATGGAGAGAAAACCCCGACGATGGCGGCCAAGGCCATGAGGGTGGCTGTCAGCAGCGCGCCCGTGAAAACCGGAATTTTGTAGCTATTGAAGAGCCGGTCCGTCGATCCCCACAAAAACGAGCCAACGACCTGCGCCACAACGGCGACCAGGAGCATATTGCCGCGTTCGGTCAGGCTGTAACCGTAGATGTGCGTGAGATACGGGCCTCCCCACAGACCGATAACCATCACAAAGCTGGAATACGCTGTCAGTTGCAGCATAAAGACCGGCCAGAAGGACGGCGTCCGTACGGCCTCCAGCATTCCTGCAAAACTTTCCCGTAAACTTTCCCGCGGTCGGTCTTCGTTCCCCGATTCTTCCTTAGGAACGACAATCGCGGTCGCAATGGTGGCGCAGATCACAGCGATCGCGATCGCGACAAAGCTCGTCCGCCATCCGAAAGCGGCGACCGCCCAAGCATAGGGAGCAGTCGCCAGCAATGTTCCGAGCGTGCCAAGACCGATCTGAAACCCAACCAGCGTGGCGAAACGGTCCGGTGGGAATAACCTGGCGTAGAGCGCGAGCGGCGCCATCAGATAACAGGATGATCCGAGGCCCATCAGAACCCGCGCTGCGATCAACCAGCCCGACGAGGGCGCAAACGCAAACGACAGTGCGCCGGCCACCGCGATCGTCCCGCAAAATAACATGCAACGTCGCGGACCGTAGCGATCCAGCGCGATGCCCAGCGGGATTTGAACGCCTGCAAAGGCGAAGAAGAATACGCTGGACAAAACGCCGATCTGCGAAGCGGAGAGGTCAAGCTCGCTCGCGAGATTTGGCGCAATCACGCCGATCGAATTGCGCAGAAACTGGCTGATGCCATAGATGCAGCCCAGGACACCGACCAGCAGGGCCGCCCCGCGCACCGTCTGTTTGGCCAAGCGCGTGCGCGCGACCTCCGCTGTCATTGGTTCCCGGTCTCCCCGACAAAACAAAGTCACTGGTGACATGAAGGACGAGGTCCGACAAGCGGGCGGGCGATTGGTTGCCCGTTTGGCAACTCTCCGCTAGGGGTGGACGCGAACGGGCGGCACACATGACGGCAATCGATTTCGCGACCTTCGTTGAACAACTCGCAACTGCATCGGGCGAAACCATTCTGCCGTTTTTCCGGACCTCTCTCGGTGTCGACAACAAGGGCCCCGGCGGCGGATTCGATCCTGTGACCGCAGCCGACCGCGCCGCCGAACAGGCGATGCGCGCACTGATTAAACGTACGTTTCCGGAGCACGGAATCATCGGCGAGGAATTCGGCAGCGAGCGAGACGATGTCGAATATGTCTGGGTGCTTGATCCGATCGATGGCACCAAATCCTTCATCGCCGGTATGCCCCTGTGGGGGACGCTGATTGCCCTGACGCGACTCGGCGAGCCCGTGTTCGGCATGATGCATCAGCCCTTCATGCGCGAGATGTTTTCCGGCGATGGCGGCGCCGCGCATTATCGCGGTCCGAGCGGACAGCGCGATCTGCACGTACGATCCTGCGCATCGCTGTCGGACGCGATTCTGTTCACCACCAGCCCGCTGCTGATGAACGAAGTCGACCGGAAAAGCTTCCAGACGGTCGAAAATACCGTGCGACTCTCGCGTTACGGAGGCGATTGCTACGCCTATTGCATGCTCGCCGCCGGTCACGTCGATCTCGTCATCGAGACCGAGTTGAAGCCTTACGATATTCTCCCGCTGATCCCCATTATTACCGGTGCTGGAGGCATCGTTACCTCATGGGATGGCGGACCGGCCGCGAACGGCGGGCGAGTCATCGCCGCTGGTAACCGCCGGGTGCATGAAGCCGCGATGACGCTGCTGACGTCGTAGCGTTTTGCTGGTGGACGCATTGTGCGCCGCGTACAGGCGTGGCGTAATGGCCGCCGAGGCAGGGGGGCGAGCGTCATGACTACGCCGGATGGTTTCTCGTCCACACATCATGCCAGCCCCGACCGGGCGTTGCGCTACTCCAAAGAGCTACCTGAACTGCACGGAAGATATTGCGTTGCCGCCGGGAGAATGGGGCTGGCATCCGCGCATGTCATCGCGGCTGGAACTCTATCGCCTGGTACAAATGCCGGGCAGCCACGAGGTGATCTTCACCAGTCCGAGGCTCTGGCGGATAAGCTTATTGAGGCCGGGCGGGATTAGAGGCCCAATTCAATAGGCCGGCGTTCCGGGCACGAATGCATCGAACGCCGCCCAAAGCTGCGCGCGATAACGTTCGGTTTCCATCATCATCTCGTGGCGCGCACCGGCGATGATGACATGCGCTCCTGCACGCAAGCGTCCGGAGAAATCCTCGATCGCAGGTGTCGATACGGTTTCGTCGCGACCGGCCCCAACCATCAGGATCGGCTGGCGGATCTTCGCCGCATAACTTGGATTCTCGAATTCACGCATCGTCGCGAAGGCGGCCGTTGCCCAGGCATTGGTCGGCGACCCCAGTCCCAATTCCGGCGCAGCGTCCAGGGTCGCTGCCGTACGCGCATGACGCACTGGATCGGAGGTCAGCACATTGCCAATGAATGGTTGCGAGGCGACCACGGCGGACGATCCACCGGGTACATAGGACGCTCCCATGCCGAAAGCACTCAACAAGCGCACCACCGGCCTTGCGAAGGGCGTCGCATTTTGCGGACCAAGATCGATCAACGGCGCGCACAGCACCATGCGCTCGAACCAGCGCTGACCGCGATGCGCCACCCGCAGAAGGACTGACGCCCCCATTGAATGTCCGAGCGCAAAGAATGGCGGCGGACAATCAGGCAGCACAACCTCGCGGATGAAGGTTTCGAGGTCGGTTTCGTATTCGCAGAAGCCCTTCACATAGCCTTTGTGCGGATCGCGAAGAGTACGCTGCGACGCGCCCTGGCCGCGCCAGTCGAATGTTGCGACCGCGAAACCACGCGCACGAAGATCGCGAACCGTCTCATAATATTTCTCGATGAACTCGGCGCGGCCTTGAAAGATGCAGACGGTGCCCTTGCGTCCCGGCGGCGGCGCCCAGCGGGCATAACGCAGCGCCATTCCATCGGACGTCTTCAACGTTCCGACGACGGCGCCATCAGGTGCGGGATTGGCGGGGATGGAGATGAGTTTCATGCAACAATGCGACAGCGGATGTCAGCCTTATGGGGGAGCAATCCAGCAAACTCAAGAATCGACCAGGATCATATGCGTTTCGATACGGGGCGGCGCGCCTGGACGCGTTTTTCCATTCCGCACCAAGACCCAATTGGCTGGTCGATCAAGGACTTGGACAGGGTTCGTCCAGAAATATTTGTAAGCCGTTGAAATCAAACTGGATACCCACTTGACGGGAAAAGGAGGCTTCCTAGATCAAGGATGCGCCGGCCATCCGGCGGCGCGCTAACACCGGCTTTGCCCAAGCGGGAGAGCCGAGTTCCGATGTCGCTTCAAAGGAGGACATACGATGCGTCACTTCGATCTCACCCCCTTTTACCGTTCCACCGTTGGCTTCGACCGCCTGTTCAACCTGCTCGACCAAGCGGGCTCGGACAGTGCCCCCGGCTATCCGCCCTATAATATCGAGCGGACCGGCGATAACGCCTATCGCGTGAGCGTTGCGGTTGCAGGCTTCGGCGAAAACGATCTCAACATCGAGCTGAAGGAAAACACCCTCACCATCAAGGGCGAGAAGCAAGCCAAGACCGAGGAGAAAGCCGGTGAAGTGCTCTATCAGGGTATCGCCGCCCGCGCATTCGAGCGCGTCTTCCAGCTTGCCGACTTCGTCCAGGTGAAGGGTGCAAAACTTGAGAATGGTCTCCTTCACGTCGATCTCATCCGCGAGATTCCGGAGACCAAGAAGCCGCGCCAGATCCCGATCAACGGCCAGTCGATCGAGGCTCAGGTAGAAGCCAAGGTCGCGGCCTAAATCTCGTAATTTCCTTTGGAAGAAGGGAGCGCCCCGGATGACCCGGGGCGCTTTTTATTGCCCCGCTCCAATTGGCGTCCCCTGGTGTCTTTCGTCGTGTGCGTTTTCGCACATGCGCGCGCTTTCATGACGCACTAACTCCCAATGCAAGCGGCATATCAATGCCGCCCTGCAAGGAGTTTTCGTCATGTTGGTCAAAACCACACTGATGGCCAGTGTTCTGTTCGCAGGATTGGCGACTACGGCCTCTGCTCAGACCTACTACGGACCGATGGGCTACGGACCTTACGGTTACGGTTCCCCGTACGGCCCAATCAGTTATTACAGACCTTACGGCGCGATGGGCTATTATGGAGCTTATGGGTCGGCGGGCTATCGGCCGTATGGATGGATGGGGTCCTATGCCTATCAACCGACTGGCACGTTCCAAGCCCTTTGGACTAGCCCGAGTACAGCCTCAACGCCTTCAGCGCCACCACGCACACGCCGTGCCGCCAGTGCCAGGCAAGCGTACGCAGCGTCCACTCAGGCCTACTACGGACCAATGGGTTACGGGCCCGGATGGGCCGCAACCTACGCTTATCAACCGACGGGTACCTTCCAGGCCCTTTGGACCACTCCTAGTGGGCCGCAGCCACGTGCACGCTAATCACAGATCTAATGCTGTGGTATAGCAGCGGTACTTCCCTTCGGATGATGACTGAAACTGCGTACGATCGGTCATTCGAGATTTCGTACGACCGGGTCAGACCGCACGGTCGCGGTCGTTGAGCATACCTTGCAGCCGCTGTGTATCGACAATCTCCACCACACCGCGGCTGCGTATCAGTATGCCCGTGCGCTCCAGCGACTTCATTTCGCGTGCCACTGGTTCGCGGCGCGCACCGATGCGAGCTGCAATCTCCGTGTGAGACGGAGGCGGCGATATCATGGCGCGATGATCATCGCCGGATCTGGGGCGAGACATACGCAACAGCTCGGCATAGACACGATGACGGATATCCAGCGTTGAGAGTTCATTCACCCGGTTGACCAAAATCTGGATTTCCGCGGCGAGACGGGACAAAAACTGATCACAAATATCGGGGCAGGTGTGGAGCAGGTCTTTAAACACCCTGCCCGGCATTCGCGTGATCAGGACATCGGTGACCGCGAGCACACCGGCCATTCGCGATTCTCCGTGGATTGTGCTGACACCACCAAAGAAATCCCGCGCCTGAAAATCGTGAAAGACAACTTCACGGCCAACCGCCTTCGGTAATTGCAGGCGCACCCGACCGCTTTCGATGAAGAATACGTCGTTGTTCACTTCGTACGGTGTGACGATCCAATCGTTGCGGCGATAAAGGCGGTGTGTGCATTTGACAGAAATTGTCGCAATCGCGGCGGCATCAAGCGAGCGAAACAATTTGAAGCTCGCAAGGTCCACCGACCGGTTTGGCAACGGACAGCGAGCCTCGATCGCCGGCTGTTGCCGCCCGAAAGTTTGTTCGCATCGCCGCATACGCATGAGGCTTCAACGCCGACGCCGCATTTTGCGGTAATGCTGCAAGGGCGAAGGCCCTATCAACAGACCGTGAGCTCGGACCTCCGCAGACCTAAAGCACGAAAATCCTTAGGCCTGAGACCCACCATGACACCGGCGCGCTGAGGCCGTTCGGGCTGTGCATTTTCGCACATGCACAATCATGGCCGCGCATTAGGTGCAGTGCAGCGACACACTCTGTCGCTCGCTTAAAGGAGAATTCGCTATGAAAACCCAACTTAAGATTGCCGGTGCAGCCCTGCTGATCGCAGGTTCTGTGACAGGCGCCTCGGCGCAAGCTTACCTAGGCGGCCCGGAATCGCGGCCTGTCCATTCCTTCGCGCGTTCGGCGCCTCATGTGGTGGTTACGCCGCAAGCTCGTGCAGCCTACGGCTATGCCGCAGTTAACCGGAATCCGACTGCCGTCTACGCGAACGGCAAATACATCGGTCAGGACCCGGATCCGAACGTTCGCTTGCTTCTGCAGAAGGACTTTGCCCATCAGTAAGGGCTACCGCAAACGCGACATGCACCATTATGCATGTCAAGAGAATGCCAAAGAAAATGACCGGCCATCGGCCGGTCATTTCAGTGATGGCGCGATCAAGAGTGCAGCAACAAAAAAAGCACTCCGTAGTACGAAGCATAGTTGCACGCACGGTTGCCTCAGAAACGGATCGCCTCGCCGGGCTTTTCTTCCCGCTTCTCTTCCGACTTAGGTTTACTCAAGTCGATCACCCGAACTTCCGATTTTGGAGCGTCGGCTTTCGCGCCGTTCTCTTGCACAGGCTTGGCACCCGACGCCGCTTTCAAGTCGGGCTTGGCAGCCGGGTTGTCGCTGCTCTTCTTGTCCGATGCCGCCTGTCCGACAGCAGGTCCGATGCTGCCCGTTGTTTTTGAAACATCGGACTTAAGATCGCCATCCTTAGGATTCTCAGGCTTCGCATTGGCCAAAGCCGGACGAGGACGTGGCAGCGGAGATACGTTCCTGTTGCTCCCGTCCCTGCGCTCCACGCTCGATTTGGATGTCGCTAGCGACGTGGTGCGAGGCGGTACGCTGCCTGTCACGACGTCGCGCGGCACCGGTGCAGTTCGTGGCATTGATGGCGACCTCAGCGAGCCTTCCAGACGATCGTCGTCGTAGAACTCATCGTCGTCGATGCCAGGACCACCCGGCACTCTCCCCGGAGGCGATGGCGGCGCCTCGTAACGCGGATCATACGGACCGGAGTGCGGATATGCGGGCGGAGGCGGCGCATAGCGCGGCTCGTAAACATAATCACGCGGAAGCGGGCGCACGGCGATGACCTGTCCGTCTCGCGCATCAAGCACCACACGCACCTCGCGGCCGTAACGATCAATCGCTGTGACCGTGTAACGGCCATGACGCCAGATCGGGCGATCAAGCGGCCGCATACCCATCGACGCGACGATGGTCGCAACTTCGTAAGACGGCAGCAGATCGGCGGCGACGTGCTGTGCCTGCGCGGGCGCGACGCCAATCCATGTCGCCGCAAGCACCGCAAGAATAACTGGCTGCTTCAATTTCCCCCTCCAACCAATGCGAATTCCGTACTGACGACCAGATGGTATCCCTAAGTTCCGGATGCTGGGGGGAGATTGGGGCGCTGCTACGGCGGAAGTTCAGCGGCTTTGCACCAGCGCGATGATATTTTGTTTCGAATGTCGCGGCCACGTCACAGCCGTGACCGCGTTTCATGCAACGCCCGTTCAGTAAGCGACGGTAAAACGCTGTCGCAAATGTTTGTGCTCAGAAACCCATCGCTCTTGAGCCCGCGACGTCAGCCCTTCCTGACCACCGAAACGAATTGATCGACTTCTGCCTCGGTTGTGACAAATGACGTCACCAGTCGCACCAGCATCTGATCCGGTCCCACTACAACCTCGGCGCCGGCAAGATCGTTGTTGCGCACGTAATACATGGCGCCGGCGTCTTTCAGCTTCGCATCCAGCGCTTTTGGCAGCAGCGTGAACACGATGTTGGCTTCGACCGGCCAGAGGATCGTCGCGCCTGCATTGCGCAGGCCGTCGGCGAGTTTATCCGCCATGGCATTGGCATGACGCGCGAGGCTGAGCCAGTAGCCCTCCTTGAGATAGGCGTCGAACTGCGCAGCGATAAAGCGATGCTTGGACAGAAGATGCCCGGCCCGCTTGCGTCGTTCTGCCATCCCTACGGCGCGTTTTGGATCGAAAAACACCACCGCTTCGGCCGCCATCGCACCGCTCTTGGTCGCGCCGAACGAAATAACATCCACGCCCACTTTCCAGGTCGCTTCGGCCGGCGACACATTCATGCGCGCCAACGCATTGCCAAGACGCGCACCGTCCATATGCACCGGCATGTTGTGCACGTGAGCGATGTGAGAAAGCGCAGCGATTTCTTCGATCCGATAGATCGTTCCGGCTTCCGTCGCCTGCGTGATTGAAAGAGAAGCCGCATTGACCTGATGCGGAACATGCCCGGAATAGCGGGCAATCGCCTTCTTCAGGGTCTCAGTCGTCAGCTTGCCGTCAGCACCGCTGAAACCGATCAGTTTCAATCCAGCGCCGAAGAATTCCGGCGCACCGCATTCATCGGTCATGATATGCGCCATGTCGTGGCACAGCACAGCGCCCCACGGTGGGGTCACATGCGCGAGCGCCAACGCATTGGCGGCGGTGCCGGTCGGCACCAGAAACACGGCAACCTCATGCTCGAAGAAGTCGCCGAGCCGCCGCTCGACGTCGCGGGTCAGCGCATCGTTTCCGTAACCGATCGCAAATCCCTCATTGGCCTTCGCGAGGGCCGCCATTAACTCAGGGGCAATCCCCGCAGTGTTGTCGCTTGCGAAATTCACGGAAAGTTCCCCTCGCTGGATGGCAGAGCGATAGCAGAACTGAAGGGCCCATGAACCCGCAATGTTCGAAAACAGCGCATTTGCCGGGGGCAGACGCAAATTCTGCCCATGCCTTGCTTGGGAAATTGCAGCAGATCGGCTGCAGAATCCGCTTGTTTGGACGAGCCGCCGCGGAAAGAATAATATTGGGAGAATGCCAAGGACCCGCCGCCCTGCCTCTTGTCGGCGGCAGGAAATTTTGGCAAGTTCGTGATAGGACAGCATTGCTGTCCCAGTTTGCCAAAGTCGAGGTGACTGGTCAGTCGAGCCACCCGTTAGCAAGGGCGTCGGCACGGCTCGGCATCGAAGCCCCGACTTGAGCAGCCGCAAGGGCGTATCGGTGAGATACGTCGGAAAAGGCTGCCGCCCCGAGCAAAGCTGTCCCGTCCGTGGCAGGCGTCGTTTACCGGCGCGGCGACGGCACCGGGTACCCAGGACTGGACTACAGAGAATTAGGTTCAAGGACGCACGACGAGGAAGCATCGAGATGAGCCGCCCGAAGGACCGGACGAACGAGCACAAGCGGATCGCACTGCGTGCTTCCGACTTTGCCGATTCCGCCGACCCCGGAGTACCGGCCGCAAGCGGTCTGTACGATCCGGCACTCGACAAGGATTCCTGTGGCGTCGGCTTTATTGCCGACATCAAGGGCCGCAAATCGCACCAGATCGTCCAGGACGCGCTGACCGTCCTCGTCAATCTCGAACACCGCGGTGCCGTCGGCGCCGATCCGCGCGCCGGCGACGGCGCCGGCATTCTGGTTCAGATCCCACACGCCTTCTTCGCCAAAAAGGCTCTCGAACTCGGCTTCACGCTGCCTGAGCCCGGCCATTACGCCGTAGGCTTTCTGTTCCTGCCGCGTGATCCGGAATGGCGCGAAGCCATTCGCACCACCTATGAACAGGTGGCTGCGGCTGAGGGCATGACAATTCTCGGCTGGCGCGAGGTGCCGACCGACAATTCGACCCTCGGTGTCTCGGTCAAGCCGACCGAACCGGTGCATATGCAGGTGTTCGTGCAACGGCCTGCAAAGATCCCGACGGAGGAGGACTTCGAGCGCCGCCTCTACATCATGCGCAAGGCGATCTCGAACGCCATCTACTTGCGCAGAGAACGCCGGTTGTCCGGCTACTACCCGGTGTCGCTGTCCAGCCGCACCGTCATCTACAAGGGCATGTTCCTCGCCGACCAGCTCGGCACCTATTATCCCGATCTGCACGATCCGGATTTCGTCAGCGCACTGGCGCTCGTGCATCAGCGCTTCTCGACCAACACCTTCCCCACTTGGTCGCTTTCGCATCCTTACCGGATGATCGCGCATAACGGCGAAATCAACACCCTGCGCGGCAACGTCAACTGGATGGCAGCGCGTCAGGCGTCAGTATCCTCACCGCTGTTTGGCGACGACATCAACAAGCTGTGGCCGATCTCCTACGAAGGTCAGAGCGACACCGCCTGCTTCGACAACGCACTCGAATTCCTGGTGATGGGCGGCTATCCGCTGTCGCACGCCATGATGATGATGATCCCGGAAGCCTGGGCGGGCAATCCGCTCATGGATGAGGAACGTCGGGCCTTCTATGAATACAACGCCGCTCTGATGGAGCCATGGGACGGTCCGGCCGCGATCGTCTTCACCGACGGCACCCAGATCGGCGCGACACTCGACCGTAACGGTTTGCGCCCGGCGCGTTACTGCCTGACACGCGACGACCGCATCATCATGGCGTCCGAAATGGGCGTGCTGCAGATCCCTGAAAAGGACATCGTCAAGAAGTGGCGTCTGCAACCGGGCAAGATGCTGCTGGTCGATCTCAAGCAAGGCCGCCTGATTCCCGATGAGGAAGTGAAGGCCGAGATCGCCAAGTCGCATCCGTACAGAGAATGGCTGCACCGCACGCAGATTGTTCTTGAGGAATTGCCGGAAGCCGGTGGCAAGGCCGCTTTGTCCAACCTGCCTTTGCTCGATCGGCAGCAGGCCTTCGGCTACACACAGGAGGACATCAAAGTCCTCCTGGCGCCCATGGGCACGATTGGCGAAGAAGCCACCGGCTCCATGGGCAACGATACGCCGATCTCGGCGCTCTCGGACAAATCCAAGCTCCTCTACACCTACTTCAAACAAAACTTCGCACAAGTCACGAACCCGCCCATCGATCCGATCCGCGAAGAGATCGTGATGAGCCTGGTTTCGATCATCGGACCGCGGCCCAATCTGTTCGATATCGAAGGCACCTCGACCACCAAGCGCCTCGAGGTCCGTCAGCCGATCCTGACCGATGCCGACCTGGAAAAGATCCGCTCGATCGGCGAGATCCAGGACAATCACTTCAAGTCGTTGACGCTCGACACCACCTTCGCTGCGGAACAGGGCGCGACCGGCCTTGAGCCCGCGCTGAAGCAGCTTAAAGCTGATGCCGAAAAGGCTGTGCGCGACGGTTTCAACATCATCATTCTGTCCGACCGCAAGATTAGCGCCGACCGAATCGCGATCCCGGCTCTGCTTTCCTGCGCGGCCGTGCATCATCATCTGATCCGCGAAGGTCTGCGCACGTCGGTCGGTCTTGTCGTTGAATCCGGCGAACCGCGCGAAGTGCACCATTTCGCTTGCCTCGCGGGCTACGGCGCCGAAGCGATCAATCCCTATCTCGCGTTCGAAACGCTGATCGCGATGAAGGACGCGCTGCCGGAGAAGCTGGACGACAAGGAAACGATCAAGCGTTTCATCAAGTCGGTCGGCAAAGGCCTGATGAAGGTGATGTCCAAGATGGGCATCTCGACTTATCAGTCCTATTGCGGCGCGCAGATATTCGATGCGATCGGTCTGAAGTCGGATTTCGTCGGGACTTACTTCACCGGCACGCATACCCGCATTGAAGGCGTCGGCCTTGCCGAAATCGCAGAGGAAACCGTGCGCCGACACCGCGACGCCTTTGGTGATGCGCCGGTTTATCGCACGGCTTTGGATGTCGGCGGCGAATATGCTTACCGCGTGCGAGGCGAGGACCATGCCTGGACCGCTCAGACGGTTGCCGATCTGCAGCATTCCGTGCGCGGCAACTCGTATGAGCAATATCGGGCATTCGCCCGGACGCTGAACGAGCAGTCCGGCAAGTTCCTGACGATCCGCGGGCTGTTCCGGCTCAAGAGCGCCGAAGAAGACGGCCGCAAGCCGGTGCCGATCGACGAGGTCGAACCGGCCAAGAACATCGTCAAGCGCTTCGCGACTGGCGCCATGTCGTTCGGCTCGATCTCGCGCGAGGCGCATACGACGCTCGCCGTCGCCATGAACCGGATCGGCGGCAAGTCAAATACCGGCGAAGGCGGCGAGGAATCCGATCGCTTCAAGCCGATGCCGAATGGCGACTCGATGCGCTCGGCGATCAAACAGATCGCGTCCGGCCGCTTCGGCGTCACCACTGAGTATCTCGTCAATTCCGACGTGATGCAGATCAAGATGGCGCAGGGTGCAAAGCCCGGCGAAGGCGGACAATTGCCTGGCCACAAGGTCGATCGGACGATCGCCAAGGTGCGCCACTCGACACCGGGCGTCGGTCTGATCTCGCCGCCGCCACATCACGACATCTATTCGATCGAGGATCTGGCGCAGCTCATCTATGACCTGAAGAACGTCAATCCGACGGGCGACGTATCGGTGAAGCTCGTCTCCGAAGTCGGTGTCGGCACCGTTGCCGCAGGCGTGTCGAAGGCGCGCTCGGACCATGTGACGATCGCCGGCTACGAAGGCGGTACGGGCGCAAGCCCCCTCACCTCGATCAAGCATGCCGGCAGCCCGTGGGAAATCGGCCTTGCCGAAACGCACCAGACGCTCGTGGGCAATCGCCTGCGCGGCCGCATCACCGTGCAGGTCGATGGCGGCATCCGCACTGGTCGCGACGTCGTGATCGGCGCGCTGCTGGGTGCGGACGAAATGGGCTTTGCTACCGCGCCGCTGATCGCCGCTGGCTGCATCATGATGCGCAAATGCCATCTGAACACCTGCCCGGTCGGCGTCGCGACGCAAGATCCAGTGCTGCGCAAACGCTTCACTGGTCAGCCCGAGCACGTCATCAACTACTTCTTCTTCGTCGCCGAGGAAGCGCGCGAGTTGATGGCCGAGATGGGCTATCGCACCTTCGACGAGATGATCGGCCAGATGCAGATGCTCGATCAGCGCGCGGTGATCGAACACTGGAAGGCCAAGGGCCTCGACTTCTCCAAGCTGTTCACCAAGCCGGTCGCGCCGCAGGGCGTCGCCATCTTCAATTCCGAACGGCAGGATCACAAGCTTGAGAACGTGCTTGATCGCAGACTGATCGCCCAGGCGACACCTGCCCTTGATCGTGGCGCACCTGTCCGGATCTCAGACACGATCCAGAACATCGACCGCAGTGCGGGCGCGATGCTCTCGGGTGAGGTCGCCAAGCGTTATGGCCATGAGGGTCTGCCGGATGACACCATCCATGTGTCACTGACAGGCATTTCCGGTCAAAGCTTCGGTGCCTGGCTGGCAAAGGGTGTGACCTTCGAGCTGACCGGCGAAGGCAACGACTATGTCGGCAAGGGCTTGTCAGGCGGCCGCATCATCGTGAAGCCTGCGGCGGATTCCGGCATCGTTCCGGAAGAGTCGATCATCGTCGGCAACACCGTGATGTACGGCGCAATTTCTGGCGAGTGCTATTTCCGCGGCATTGCCGGCGAACGCTTTGCTGTTCGCAACTCCGGCGCCGTCGCCGTTGTCGAAGGCACCGGCGACCATGGCTGCGAATACATGACTGGCGGCATCGTCATCGTGCTGGGGAAAACCGGACGCAACTTCGCGGCCGGCATGTCAGGTGGCATTGCCTACGTGCTCGACGAGAACGGCGACTTCGACAAACTTTGCAACATGTCGATGGTCGAGCTTGAGCCGGTCCCGGCCGAGGAAGATGCGAACGATCGCTTCTACCATCACCGCCACGATCTCGAGACCGCAGGCCGCGTCGAAATCCTGACCGACATGACGCGCTTCGATGCCGAGCGTCTGCGCTACTATATCGGCCAACATGCGCGTCACACCGGTTCGGTGCGTGCGCAGGAAATCCTGGCCGACTGGAAAAACTATTGCAGCAAATTCCGGAAAGTCATGCCGGTTGAATATCGGCGCGCTTTGAAGGAAATGGCGGCGCTTCAGGAAGCGCAGCCCAAACTTGCGATCGGCGCCTGAGTCACATGGGTAAAGTCACCGGCTTTCTGGAAATCGAACGCGAAGACCGCGACTACGCTCCTGTCGAGGAGCGGGTAAAGCACTATCGCGAGTTCGTCCTGCCGCTGTCCGAGAAGGACACGCGCGATCAGGCTGCACGCTGCATGGATTGCGGCATCCCGTATTGTCACAACGGATGCCCGGTCAATAACCAGATCCCTGACTGGAATGATCTGGTTTATCGCGGCAACTGGGAGGAAGCGGCGCGCAACCTCTTCTCGACCAACAACTTCCCGGAAGTCACCGGCCGCGTTTGCCCGGCACCGTGTGAAGCGTCCTGCACGCTCAACATCGAAGACACGCCGGTCAACATCAAGACGATCGAATGTGCGATCGCCGATCGTGCGATCGAGAGCGGCTGGATCAAGCCGGAGCCGGCATCGGTCAAGACCGGCAAGAAAGTTGCGATCGTCGGTTCAGGCCCTGCCGGCATGGCCTGTGCGCAACAGCTCGCGCGTGCCGGTCATGACGTGCATGTCTATGAGAAATTCGCCAAGGCCGGCGGTCTTCTTCGCTACGGCATTCCCGATTTCAAAATGGAAAAGGGCATCGTCGATCTGCGTGTGAGTCAGATGGAAGCCGAAGGCGTGACCTTCCATTACGACGCCCATGTCGGCGTGAACATGCCGGCCGACAAGCTGCTCGCCGAATACGACGCTGTCGCTTTGACAGGTGGTGCGGAATTCCCGCGCGACCTGCCGATTCCGGGACGCGAACTCGACGGCATTCATTTCGCGATGGACTTCCTGCCGCAGCAAAACCGCCGCGTCTCCGGCGAATCGCTGAACGGCGCGAAGGACATTCTCGCCGGCGGCAAACATGTCGTCGTGATCGGCGGTGGCGATACCGGCTCCGACTGCATCGGCACGTCGATCCGTCAGGGCGCGCTGTCGGTGACCAATTTCGAAATCATGCCGATGCCGCCGTCGCGTGAGAACAAGGCGCTGACCTGGCCAGACTGGCCTTACAAACTTCGCACCTCGTCGAGCCACGAGGAAGGCGCAGAGCGTGACTTCTCGGTGCTGACGCAGAAATTCGAAGGCAAGAATGGCAAGGTGACGGCCATTCATTGCGTCCGCGCCGATGACAAGATCAAACCGGTCCCCGGCACCGAGTTCACGATCAAGGCCGATCTCGTGCTACTGGCGATGGGCTTCGTGCATCCGGTTCAGGAGGGAATGCTGAAGTCGCTCGGCATTGCACTGGACCTGCGCGGCAATGCGCGCGCCAACACCGAGGACTACAAGACATCGCTGCCGAAGGTGTTCGCTGCCGGCGACATGCGCCGCGGCCAGTCGCTGGTGGTCTGGGCGATCCGTGAGGGGCGCCAGTGTGCGCACGCGATCGACAAGTTCCTGATGGGAACAACCAGCCTGCCGCGATAGGCGTGAAAATCCCGCACTTTGGTCCCCCAAGGGCTCGACTTGGGGGTCCATCATTTCGCGGAAGAGATGGATGATCGGGTCAAGCCCGGCCATGACGACAGTGGAATCAGTTCACCGTCCGCCAAACAATCCGAAGAAGAAGCGCGACCCGGAATCGGGCACGATCCGGCGCCAGAAGGTTGGCGCTTGCTGTTGGGCTTGCGGACGCGTCTGCCCTTGCAGAACAGGCTGTCCGGCAACGCGCGTTCCGTGAGCGGACTTTGCAGCGGCGGTCTGTTGCGGCGGCGCCGGCGGCGTCGCACGCACAATCGCGAGTGGCGCTCCAGTCGGTGGCAACGGTTCGCTCACGGCCAGGATAGGCATGCGCGGCGGCCAGGAGAAATCGTCCGCCCGGCCAGGCTCAGCCCGGGCCGGTTCGCCTTTCACAAGCATGCGGCTTGCGGCCGGATCGAGCGCAGCGTTCTTCGCCGTGCTGCCACCAAGAAGGTCATCGGGCTCCTGAAGAGGCGTGCCGAGCAGTATCACAGGCCCCGCGAGCGGCCGCGCTGCCGGACCGGTTGGTTTGGCGGGTTGAGCAGCCGTTGCCGGCGCTGGGTCTGACGGCACGTTCAGCGCAGCCGGGATCGGTTCGCGCAACACACGGCGCAAATCGCGCTCCACATAGTGCGCCAGTTTGCGCGCACCGAAGCGTGTGAAGTGAACACCGTCCGATGTGCGCAATTGACGGATCTGGCCTTCGACATCGGGGCCACGCTGCATGAAGCTGTTGCGTTCGTCGACAAAGCCGTCCCATACATTTACATAGATCAGGCCGGCTTTCTCGACATGCGGCCGCACGATCTCATTGAGATACTGCAGATCCGACGTTGATTTCGTTCCACGGACGGCAGGAACACCGACCCAGAGGACCGGCACATTCGCCGTCTTCAGCACTGCGATCATCTCATCGACGCGCGCGCCATAAGCCTCTTCCCACTTCTCGGAGTGGAATTCGAACGGCCCGCTCGGCCGCGCGCGCTGTTGCTCGTTGGCGGCGATCGTCGGTGTCTCGTCGTCGTCCGGCTCGGCGGGCTTCTGCTGTGCTGCATTCTGCTGTGCATTCGGCTGATGCACAGGCTGCGATTGCTGGGCTGCGCCCGGCTTCTGTGGTGTTGCCGGCTTTGCTGGTGCCGGCTGCACTTTTTCACGGATCGGCTGCCTGTCCTGGAGGCCGACGAGCATGATGATCGCTTGCGGCTTTTCCTGCGCAATCAGATCGCGCGCGACCTTCGGCCATTCGGCGTCGCTACGCTGCTCGTAACGTATCAACCCGGAAAAGGCGCGGTGCTTGCGCACGATGCCGATTTCCGGCGTTTCGGCGAGTTGCTCTTCGAGACCATAAGCGAGCCAGTCGGCCATCGAGTCGCCGAGCACCAGAATACGGATCGTCGGTGCAACTTCCGGCTGCTTGGCAGCCGGCGCCCGGCTGAAATCCTCCTGCACCGGCGGGCGAACCGGCTGCTGCGGCCTAGGATTGAAGAAACGGTCGTCAAACGGAAAAAACTGCGCAGTGGCGGGAAGAGCGTAAATGCCTGCAGTCGCCGCGAAGGCCGCTCCGCAAATGGCCTGAGCCCAGAAGCGCTTCCGATTGCTGCGCCGATGACGGGGGCTGTTCGATGCCATCCTCAGTGTCCGTGCGATGATACCGGCCCGGCTGCCAGCACACTCTCTATCGCATAACAGGAGAACGTGGCGAGTCGAAGGTGTTAATTGCCCCGCAAACGCGCGAGCACGGTTGCACTCGGGAAGCCGTCAGGAACCATCCCGGCCCGCGCCTGGAAGTCCCGGATCGCCGCCCGCGTCTTGGGCCCGAACCGGCCGTCGGCCTCGCCGATGTTGAAACCGCGCCGGGTCAGCAATCGTTGCATTTCCGCGCGTTCGTCGCGGGTCAGGACGCGCTCATGCCTGGGCCAGGCCTGCACCAAGGGTTCTCCGCCCCGCAGCCGGTCGGACAGATGCCCGATGGCAAGCGCATACGCCTCCGCGGGATTGTATCGCATGATCACGCGAAAATTATTGAGCATAAGGAAGCCCGGTCCCTGCGAACCGGCCGGCACCATGAGGAACGCTCGGTCCAACGACCGGGGAAATGGCTTGCCGCCCGCTCGCGTGATGCCGAAGTGCTCCCACTCACGGATGGTCATGACCTTGGACCGGTCCGCCAGCATGAAGTTGAAATTCTTCGGGACGACGACTTCGTAGCCCCAGGTCTGACCCCGCTCCCAGCCATGTTTGCGGAAATAATTTGCAGTCGAGAACAACAGGTCCGGCACCGATGTGGTGACGTCGCGATGGCCATCACCGTCGGCATCCACGGCGTAATTCTTGTACACGGTCGGCATGAACTGCGTGGGGCCAAAGGCGCCGGCCCACGAACCTTTCATCCGCTCCGGCTTCACGTCGCCCCGATGCAGCAACTCGAGTGCGGCGAGAAACTCATTGCGGAAATACTCCTGCCTGCGGCCAATGCAGGCGAGCGTCGCCGTCGAGCGCAGCACCGGGCGTTCGCCCATCATTGTGGAATACTTTGACTCGATGCCCCAGATCGCCGCGATCACATAGCGATCGACGCCATAGGCTTTCTCCATAGCGTCGAACGCTGCACGATTTTCGGCGAGCACAGCGCGCCCGCGCTGGATGCGGTCCTCGCTCACCAGCAGATCGAGATAATCCCAGAAGCTTCGGGTGAATTCCGGCTGCGCATCGACCAGATCCATGATCTTCAGGTCAGGCGTCAGGCCACGCGTCAGCGCATCATATTCGTGCTTGGGAGTGCCGCGTCGCGCAGCCAGCGGCGCAAGACTTTGCAGGCAGTGCTGGAAATTCGCGGCGGATGCGCGGATCGCATCTGCGGTCATCAACGGATGACCGGAAGCCCCGGACTCGCCGCTCCAGTCGGGACCGGTCGCCTGCGCGTAAGAACGGCGGGCCGGCGCCGCCGGTGCGGCTTGCGTGCGCGGTACCGACGCGGTCGGGACGGTACCGAAAGACTCCTCACCCGCTACGCCGGCACAGCCGCCGAGAGCGATGCCAAGCGCCACAACCGGCAAAATGTCCCGCGATCTTCCGCTTCGACGCGCCATACCGGCCTCACGCAATCCACGACATAATTAAACCCTATGGGGAACGGATATGGTTGCGAGAGGATTAACGACACTCACAAAATCCGGGGACGTCAGGAGACATGAAGCCGGTATTTTCCAACTTCCCCGTGATATCAACAGCGACATTTCCCCGCACTCTCGGTCATACCCAATCATGAAGCCTGTTCGAAAAGCAATTTTCCCGGTTGCCGGTCTCGGCACCCGGTTTCTTCCCGCGACCAAAGCCATGCCGAAGGAGATGCTGACAGTGGTCGACCGGCCGCTGATCCAGCACGTAGTCGACGAAGCCCGCGAAGCCGGCATCGAGCACCTGATCTTTGTCACCGGCCGCAACAAGTCGGTGATCGAGGACCATTTCGATCGGCAATTCGAGCTTGAAGTGACGCTTAAGGAACGCAACAAGACGAACGAACTGAAGCTGCTCGACGAAGACACGCCGGGCGCGGGCACAACCAGCTTCACGCGTCAGCAATCGCCGCTCGGGCTTGGTCACGCCGTCTGGTGCGCGCGCGAGATTGTCGGCAACGAACCTTTCGCCGTGATCCTTCCCGACGTGCTGGTGCAGAACGAGCCTGGCTGTCTGAAGCAGATGATCGAGGCCTACGGCAAGCAACAGGACAAGGCCAACCTGATCGCGGTCGAGGAAGTGCCGATGGACCGTGTGCACATGTATGGCATCGTCGGCGTGGAGCAGGGTTCGGGCAAAACGCTGCCAATCACGCAGATGGTGGAAAAGCCGAAGCGTGATGAGGCACCGTCCAATCTCAGCATCACCGGACGCTACATCCTGCAGCCCGAGATTTTCGACATTCTCGAAAACCAGCAGACCGGTGCCGGCGGTGAAATCCAGCTTACCGACGCCATGATCCGCCTGTCGAAGGAGCAGCCTTTCCATGCGGTGAAGTTCGACGGCCGCTCCTACGATTGCGGCTCCAAGCTCGGCTTCCTCACCGCGAATGTCGCCTACGCGCTCAAGCGCAAGGACCTGGCGCCGGAGTTGCGGGAAGAGCTGAAGCAGCTACTCGGCTAGTTCGTCTCAGCGCATCAGCCGCAAGCCCAGTGTGAAAATATTGGACGTGTAATCCACACCGGGCGCATTGGAACGCAGCCATTCGCGCCGATATTCGGCGCGAAGATGCACATCGCGCGTCGCCTTGTAGATCAGGCCGCCGGAGATGATGTAACGGTCGTCAACGCGCGGCGACCCTTCATAATCGCTGACACTATAGCCTGCCCTCACCGTGCCGATCAGCCAGCGGCGGAACGCATGGTCGATCTGCACCGCATAATCCTGCTGCAAGGCGCCGGAGACACCGGAGATGATGCTCTCATCCACCGTAGTTCGTGCTTCGAGCTTGAGCGTTGTCAGCGGCGACGCGAAATAGGTCAGCGACGAATCCAGCAAAGGTCCACGCAGGTTCGGGAAGCTCGGATTCTCGTATTCACGCTCCAACACACCCGCCGACACTTCACCGACCAGATAGCCGGTCAACTGGAATGTCGTGCCGACCTTGATGAACTGACCATCGGAATTGCGATTGACGCCATTCTGATCCGTCGTGCGATCGTGGACGCGCTGATCGACACCGCCTTCCACGAAAGGCGTAATGCCGGGCATCGTTTCGTATCCCAACCGCAGGCGCGTGCCGTACTGATTGTAATTGCGATCACGCAGATCCATCAGCGACCCGTTATTCAGCTCGGCGTCACCATAAGCCGTGCGGTCGATGCTACCCCTGAGCGTGACTTCAAGCCGGTTGAATGAATGCGAGACACCTGCCGTGCCGCCGGTCGAGTAATAAAGCGGAGGCTTGGCAACGTCGTTCGGGAGGTTGGGATCGCCGGGGTTGTCTGCAGTATAGGTGAAATAACCGTCGACAAGGGCCTTGGTTTGCCTTGTGACGTCGATACGCGCGTTCGTCCTGACATTCAGGTCGGGCTTACTGTAATTCGGGAGGTCGTTGTACCAGACGTAATTGCCGCGCAGATCCGTATTCCATTCGTGCCTGGACCAGTCAGACCTAACATTCAGTTCAGCACCTAGCCGCTCGAAACTCGACCCCGGCACATTCGGGCGCTGCCCCGGATTGGAATCGTAGCCTCCGGACACATCGATCGCCGGCCGCAAAATGAAAGCGCCGCTGCGGAAACCGGTTGGGCCAACCGGATCATCCTCGACAAAACGGCGCCGGATCGGACGGGGTGCAATGGTGCCAGTCGCATCGAGCGCCGCCGTCGCCGTGTTGGTGGCGCGGCGACGCATGGCGGCAGCGCTTTCCTGCCGTTGAAACACCGGCTGCACCGTGCGGTCCGTGCCGGACGACACGATCGGTGGAAGATTCTCGGCATCGGCAATGGCACGCTTGCGCGCCAGCTCCTTCGCCTTGCGCTTGGCCGTTGTGTTGGTGCCGTCAAAGCCGGTCGTGCCGGCGCTTGACGTCGGCATCCCGGGCGAGCCCGGGGCTCCGGGCTTGCGGAATTGCTGTGGCCGTCGTCCGTCACCGTCGAAATGCGGCTCGAACAGGCTCGGCACCGACGGGTCCCGCGGCTGCGCCAGTTGCGCTCGCGCGGGAGCGGTCGCGCAGACAACTGCGACGCCCAGAACTCCCGTCAAGACAAGGCCTCGGCGATGACGCGACACCCGTTAACTCCTGCCGGCGCCAGCCCTTTTCCAGGACGAGCAAACGGCGACAGCCGGCCTCGCGGCCGGCGAAAATGGTTAATGGAGTTAAAAGGCTTATGGTTAAC
>JAFAFP010000212.1 GCA_023423415.1 Pseudomonadota bacterium
CGGCTGGCGGCACCAATATCATCAGCCCGCCATAGATGATCGACAGGACGCCGGCGAGACCGAGCCACCAGCGGCCGTGATCCTTTGCGAGATTGTAGGCGGCGCTCAGCATCAGGCATCCCGAGACAATTGTCCACGCGCCGATCAGAAGCACAAAGGCAACGACAGTGAATCCGGGCCAAAAGAAAGCGATAGCACCGGTTCCGATCCGTGCCAGGCCATCGAGCGCAAGCAAACCCCAGCGTTCGCTTCGACGAGCAGCGCGCACCGCACTGACAATCCCGAATACGCCGTCGACCAGCATGTACGCTGAGAACAGTATCACGAGCGCGAATAGCGTGATGCCCGGCATGATCAGGGCGATTATTCCGAAGACGATACCAGCGAGGCCGCGCAGCGCCAGAACCCACCAATTGTTTGCAAGGACGGCGTTCTTTCCGTCCGAACTGCCGAACAGGCTAAAGTGATCGTGTGTCGCCGTGCTCATTTCGTCCTCCAATCGCAGATAGTGATCGTCCGCCTCATATTTCCACCGCATATCTGCGAGCGCGTTGACGGCCGTCAATCAGGTGACGCCATCTGCGTCGGGTCGCGTTCTGCTAGCGGCTCGAAACGTTGACGGGCATCAACGAAAAAACCTGTTGGTCGGAGCAAACTTGTATTGGCTCGAATGCAGCGCAGATTAAGAGGAAATGCCGATGATCAAGGATGTGATGGTCCGTCTGGATGGAACCGCGGGGGACGATCTTCGCATCGGCACGGCCGAGTCCATTGTGAGGCTCTTCGACGGCCGGCTGATCGGGCTCTACGTGAATGTACTGCCATCTTGGATCGCGCCAGCAGAAACTGATCCCGCAGCGGCCTACGCCGCGACAGCCGAACTTTTGCAAGCAGCGCACGAGGCTGCCAACTACATCGAGGATCGCCTTCTTAATCGACTGGACGATCTGCGTTTGAAACAAAAGGCGGAGCTTCGCCGCTTTGATGTGTTTTCACATGACGAGGCCGATGTGACGGCGCGCGAGGCGCGCTCGGCGGATGTCTTCGTCGCCTTGCGCCCGAACGGCAAAGCCGCGGGCGTTCTGCATGAACCGGAGCACCTGGTCGAAGGCGTGTTGTTCGGATCAGGCCGTCATCTGTGTCTGGTGCCGCCGGAAAGTCAGCCGAACCCCGATTTCCACCGCATCATGATTGCATGGAACGGCAGCAGGGAATCCGCACGCGCCATGGCGGAATCCATGCCTTACTTGCATAATGCTTCCAAGGTGTCGGTCGTGATTGTCGATGACAAGCGTTCCCCCACCATTCTCGGCGACCGGGCCGTAAATCATCTCAAGCACCACGGCATCGAGGCGCAATTGCATGCAACGACGCGGGGGAACGCCGACGTCGGCGAGAAATTGCTAAGTGAAATCCGCCGCACCAGGTCGGATGTGGTTGTGATGGGCGGCTTTGGGCATTCTCGGCTGCGCGAATGGATCTTCGGCAGCACCACCAGCGAAGTTCTCCATCAGTCTCCGGTGCCGGTGCTCGTCGCACATTAGTTCATCTGTTCACCACCCAGAGGACTGAGCAACAAGCTCAGAGCGGGAAGTAGACTCTCAAATTATATCGCTCAACCACGATGTCGCCGGGCAACCGTCCCAATCCGATCCGGCTGGATAGGGCCACAACGGACCGACCAGCAGTCTTAAAAAACCGACATGAGCCGAAATTGGTGATCGTCATGGCTTTAATGGTCGCACCGGACAGTCGCGCGTTCGAGATCGGTCGCTTTATTGTACGGACTGTTATTCGACGATGCGAACATGCCATGATCGCGACCCATGCGACCATGAACCGCGTGCGATATTGCTATTATGTATCGCAACTGCATCTGCGGGGCGCGAGCACGCCATGCGGCACGATCTCCCGCGTGCCGACCGCCGAGCTTTAAGCAGCGATCGTCAAAGCGCTCGCGGAACGGTTTGGCAATGAGGCTGATGAGATCAATCGGGAGTTCATGGCAGCGCATGTCGCTCGCATTGAAGTGCGCAAGAACCAATTGACCATTCATCTCAGGCCGCCTGCCCTGGATGCAGCGTCACACCCGGACCGCGACATCGAAGGCACTGCCTTGATAACCGCCAGGATTGCGGACCAGACATTGCTCATTCCGTGGCGTAAACCGCCATCCAAAAAGGCCCGAGACATCCTGCTGCTCGCCCTGCCTCACGACCTCTGCACGCCGAGCGGAGGCTAAATCTGTTCAGGACCATCGCGCACGGCCGGGCCTCGCTGGATCAGTTGGTGACCGGCGCGGTGAAAGATGTCAGCCAGATTGCCGCACAGAATAACTGCAGCATCCGCCACGTGAACATTACCATCTCGATGGCCTTCATTGCCCCCGACCTCGTCAAAGCCGCCATCGAAGGGCCGCCTTCCCCGTGGCATCGGCATCGCCAGTCTACGGGACGCTCCACCCGAATGGTCACACCAGTTAGAGCGACTCGGACTAACCCAGCCGGCCTGATCCACATGACGCGCAGCTTCGCCAAGAGGATTTTACCGTTCAAAGACCACCATCATCGCGCCAAGGTAGAATGGAGCCTTCTGCCGGGAACGGGAATTCCGGGCCTGGAGACGGGGCTCTAAAAGCCCGGCAAAGTCTCCGCGGAAATTGAAAAGATCAAACCCAGCGATGGAAAAGCTCCCTGAAAGCGGGCTTTCATCGTTTGTGAGGGCGAACTTCAGAATTGCTGGACTGGATGGTGGCGCATGCAGTCGCATTCGAACCCGTCTCTGCGCAGGAATCCCTGCGAACAGAGAAAATAACAGGGAAAATCGACATTCTCGGTCACTTTGGCAGAAGGCTTGCCGAAATACGGCCTGTTTATCAAAAGGATAAGGCAATCTTCCCTGTTGGTAAGAACAGGGAAGATATTTTCAAGAACAGGGATTTTTGGCTAGGTAACGAGGCTATGCAGGCGGACACGCCGAGCTGACCACCATCCGATCGTCTAGAACGACTTGTGATGTCATAGCTTCCTGTCGCCGGTCATCCGTCACTCTGGATTCGAAAATGAGAGCCAGTGTGACAAGGAGGCTTTGCTAACCCTTGTCACTATACCTAGCTCGCGGCTTGGCGCCTACCGATGCGGTCGAACGCTCTCCGAAGGTGTCTTCCCTTCGTGATGTCTTGATTTACTCAAGGTCTAGACTACCTGAAGCTGATCTATCGCTGGAATTGGAGATACGACAATGCGTTCGAACTCACGCACGATACTCCAATCCCAAGGCCCCTCACTTCAGGATGGCTTAGAAGCCGCTCGCACGAGCGGTTTCAACATCGACGGCGTCTCAATCCGGATAAAAGCCAAACCGTGGTTTTCCTATTCGGGAAAGCCCGTCTCGTTGATCTGCTTGGAAATCGGTCGGTCCGACTCCGTAATCGTTTGGCTACCCCGCGCATCAGTCATCCGTGCACGCAATACATTTGGAATTGAGGAGGACTACCCGGCTGAGCTGTTTAATAAGGCCTCACTCGATGATCATGGCAATGTTCAACTCGAGGATGATACACACCTACACGCATGCACAGTTCTCCCGGTGCCAATCCCGAAATGGGGATCCAAGGAAGCAAGTGTTGTTAGCCTCGCGATCAACTTCATGGGAGCACAGGCGCAGTGCCTTGGTATGCTTGGCCGCCGCGATCCTGACGATCCAAACTCGCTCGAAATGCTTCAAGCGACACCTGGCGCAACCAATCTCTTTATCGACTACAATGCGGCGGCAGGCCTGCGCATGGAGAACGAGAAGTTTGATGCGTTCTTATTATACTGCGAGCCGCATGCAGAAGTACGCCTCGCTCGGCAAACCATCGCTCGCATCCTTTCCGACGCAGGCATCCGGGTTCCACAACGCAAGCAAGCGGCGCGAGCTGCCGCAATTACGTCAAAATCATCTTAGCCGGCTTTGTGTTTACTGGGCTGATAAACAATACTTATTGGTGACTCCCTCAATCCTTCCAGGGAGTCACCATGCCACATCTTCAAGTCCAGTCGGTTTCCACAAGCAAACTGAAGGACAACCCGAATAACCCACGGACGCATCCTCGGCGTCAGATCAACAAACTCGCTGATGCCATCCGTCAGTTCGGGTTTCGGGTCCCCATCGTCGTCGATAGAGATCTGAATGTTCTCGCAGGCCACGGTCGACTAGCCGCTGCACGTCAGCTCAATCTTAAGCTTGTGCCCGTGACCATCGTGAGCGATCTCAGCGAGGCGCAGATGCGTGCGTTCGCGCTGGCCGATAACAAGCTCGCGGAAATGTCGGGCTATGACAACGTCAAGCTCGCAGTCGAACTCAAGGAGCTCGCGCCTCTGATGGCCGATGTCGGCCTCGACTTCAGCCTGACAGGATTCGAGACCCCTGAACTGGACCGGCTATTCGGTAACCTCTCTGACCCGGAGGTTGATCCAATCGATGACATCCCAGCGATTGCAAAGACTCCAGTAACGCACGATCAGGACGTGTGGCTACTTGGTCAGCATCGTTTGCTTTGCGGTGATGCGCGCCGAGCGGAAAGCTACACGACGCTCATGGCTGGTTCGCACGCGACCATGGTCATCACCGACCCGCCCTACAATGTGCGGATCGCTTCGGTCCAAGGTCGCGGGAGGATCAAGCATCGCGACTTTGCGCAAGCCTCGGGCGAGATGTCACGAGCCGAATTCACGACCTTTCTGCGGGAAAGCCTTGGCCTTGCCGCCCACCACTCTCAGGACGGCGCAATCCACCATGTGTTCATGGATTGGCGCCACATGGCAGAGCTGCTCCATGCCGGAGAGGCAACGTATTCGGAACTTAAGATGCTGGTGGTCTGGGCCAAGACCAATGCCGGCATGGGGACGTTCTACCGGTCGCAGCATGAGCTCATCTTTGTATTCAAAGTGGGCACCGGCGATCACACCAATAATTTCGCGCTGGGCCAGCATGGGCGCTCGCGATCCAATGTCTGGACCTATGCCGGCGCCAACACATTCCGCGCCGGTCGTCAAAAGGACCTGGAAGCACACCCGACCGTTAAGCCGGTGGCGATGATCGCCGATGCTATTCGCGATTGCTCGCATCGCGGCGATATCGTGCTGGATCCCTTCCTCGGCTCAGGCACGACGATTCTCGCCGCCGAGCGCATAGGCCGTCGTGCGTATGGCATCGAGATCGATCCGTTGTATGTCGACACGGCAATCCGGCGTTGGCAGGACTACACCAAGAAGGACGCGATCCTCGCCACCACTGCCCAGACGTTCGATGAGGTCGCCGCCGATGGTCGCCGTGCAAAGCGCAGGGGGCGCGCATGAGCAAGCGCCCTCCCGCAAAGGACCGCGGCAGTCGACGACCTGACGGCCGCGCAAAGAACCGTCCCCCAGCGCACACGAGGTTCAAGCCGGGGCAATCTGGCAATCCGTCAGGGCGACCGAATGGCTCGAAAAGCACCGGTGCCCTGGTCGTCAGCATCCTCAATCAGAAGGCAACGCTCAACATCGGTGGCAAGCCCCAGCGGATTTCGCTGCGATACGCCATGATCATCAAGACCGTGGAAGACTGCATGAAGCGGGGCAACCTCAAAGCCCTCGACTTCCTGCTTCAGCATTACGATGCCACCTCAAAATCCACGGAGGATCGAACGAGCCATCGCCGTGAAGATGAACAGATGCTCAAGATGCTGAAAACAATCATCCAGAACGAGGAGGACGACGATGACGTCTCCTAAACTGATCGAGCCTCGCACGTTCATTGATGCCGGATCACGCCAGTACTTTAAAATGTTCGTGGCCCGTTGCTTTGTGACTCTCCATCCAGGGGCCGAGTTCAAAAACAATTGGCACATCGACGCCATCGTCTATCAGCTGGAACGCGTCCGGCGGGGCGAGATCAATCGTCTTATCATCAACCTGCCGCCACGCTATTTGAAGTCATTGATCGCATCGATCGCGTTTGCGGCCTTCATCCTTGGGCATGACCCTTCCGCCCGGATCTTCGGCATTAGCTACAGCGACGTCCTCACCCGCGATATATCGCTTAAGTTTAAAGCGATCATCGAGTCCGACTGGTATCCGGAACTGTTCCATGAACTTGAGTTTTCGCGCATTCTCGACAGCGAGGTGCTGACGACGCTGCATGGCTTTCGAAAGTCAACATCGGTTTTGGGGTCGATGACGGGTATGGGCGGTGATTATTTCATCATCGACGATCCTATGAAGCCGACAGATGCTCTCTCCGAGGCCAAACGCGATGCCTGTAACGCATGGTATGGCAACGTGCTATTTTCCCGTCTGGACAACAAAAAGACCGGTGCGATCATCATCGTGATGCAACGTCTGCATCTGAACGATCTATGCGGTTTCCTGACCGATGGGAACGAGGACTGGGAAATTCTCAATCTAGCCGCGATCGCAGAAGGTGACGAGCGCATACAAGTCGGGCCGAAGCGGTTTTTCGAGCGGAAGCTGGGACAAGCGCTCCATCCAACCTACGAATCGGTCGAGACGCTGGCCGAAATCCAGCGTTCTCAGGGCTCAACGATCTATGCCGCTCAGTATCAACAGTCTCCAGTCCCGGAAGGGGGCGCCATCATCAAAAGAAACTGGCTGCATTATTACGACAGCCTTCCAGAAAAGAACTATTCGTCAAAGATCGTTCTCAGTTGGGATACGGCCACCAAGGGTGGCGCACACAATGCCTACTCAGTCTGCACGGTATGGTTCGTTCACAAAGGGGAATTCTGGCTGATCGACTTGCACCGGGGACAATTCGATTACCCGCAGTTGAAGGCCAAAGCACTGCAGCTTGCTCGACAATACAAACCCAATTACATCCTCATTGAAGACGCCTCCACCGGAGCCCCATTGGCGCAGGAGCTGCAGGCGGAGCGAATTTCCGGCGTAAAACTGGTGCCAGTCAACACGGACAAGACGGCTCGCCTTTTTGTCCAGGCCGGCAAATTTGAAGCTGGCCACGTGCATTTCCCAAAGCACAAGGCGTTCATGCCGGCGTTGGAAGCCGAACTTCTGTCCTTTCCCCAATCGAAAACCAAAGACCAGGTCGACAGTATCACACAGGCTCTGGCTTATGCGTTTTCAGGCTACACACTTGAACACGTTCGATGACTATCAATCTCCTCCGAAGAGCGATTGGGTTAGGCATTTTTCTCCATAACCCAGTCGCTCAATCCCAGACGCAGAACGATTCTGGCAAAGTCGCGGTGAACCCAAAGATGCACATCACCGCGATCCGCCGGCTGTTGTAGTGAGCCCTTGGGGCTATGACAGATAAAGAATAGCCGATTAAAGCGGGCGGTTGCATCAGCCTCAGCGATAAACTTGTCCAGTTCCGCTTGAAAAAGGAGCCATTTCACGACCCCAACTCGGGAAATGGCGCCCATTTTGCGGCCCGGCACATCCCGATTGTGGGTGCTGGCGTCGTCAGTTCATTTAGGGAAATCGTGACCCGGTCACCGCGGACCAAAAGGGCATTCTCCTTGAGGCCGGTATAGGCACCCATGCGGTTCCTGGCATTGTAGCGCACGCAGATGGTCCAGCCCGGCGCCGGATCAATCAGGTAGATTGAGGACTTCACTTCGGGCTCGGCAATTTCCGCATCCCGCACCGAATAGGGGTCGAATAAGGTTTTGCGGAGATAGTCCCTGGCCATTTCCCGGTATCGGGCCGGGAGAGGCCCCGTTTCAGCCGTTGGTTGCGGGGTTGATACACACCCTGCCAACGCCAGCCCAACAGTCCCCAACACAAGAGCCAAAATAGCCCTTCCCCACCTCTGCGTGGCGACTCTGATTTCCCAGACGTCGCCCCTAAAATCCCACCTGACCGCGCGCATCGGCACCTCCCGTTCAGGTTGTCCATAGCGTGCTTTCGTTCAAGTATCCAGTTTTGGGATAATCCGAATCTGGGATCATTTTTCCGCGCCTTATGGGCAAAAAGGCGCGCGGTCTCACCAAATCCCTGCATTCGCCGGACCACGCGGCTCTGTGCGCGCTTTTGCTCGCATTCCGGCGTAAAGCCGGCCTAACCCAGCAGGATGTCGCGATACGCCTCAAACGACCTCAGTCCTTCGTCGCCAAGATCGAAGGGGGCGAGCGGCGGCTGGACGTGTTGGAATTCATTGGCTTCGCGCAAGCCATCGACACCGATCCGATTAAGATATTGCGGGCGCTTTCGAAAAATCGTCGCTGAGCAACGTTACGGATCTGGCGGCACACGAACCAGAATATTGCCTGCTCTGCGACTGGACTTCGCTGCCGCAGTGACATCACATCAGGGGACCAGAAATGACCAATGCCCGCAGAGCACTAGCCGGCGTCATTCGGACGGTCGGAATTTCTATGAGATGCCACGCTGCGGCATCAATGTCGGCTTGGTCGCTGACGCATTCCGGTTCAAATGCTGCGCCTGCGGGACGCCCTGCTACCAGAAGGGCGAGTCAGTCACGGCCGAAGCAGTCCAGTCTGCAGATACCTGTTCACAATTATTGCGCTCCTCGAACTCCTGGCGGGCGGCCCGAAGTCAGGGAACGATCTAACTAACATGCCGGTGCTGGTGCCGGTTGCATATGCTTTCGGGCTGATCCCCGCGGTGGTCGCGTGCATTGCCAATTGGATCGCGCGACACATGAAATCACGTATGGGGGTTACAGTCGGCGCGAGTTACGCTGCAACATCCCTCTCCCCCTTCTGATCACAAGTATTAACAAAAATAATTTTACGATGTTCCTGGCTTATGGCCTTGTTGGCGTTGTGCCGGCTATTTTCTGCTCCTGGCTAACTGATAGGCTAAACAGCGAGCGCTAATGGGCAATCAGCGCGAGGGAGTAAGGAATGAGCGAGCAGCGAGATCCGTCGATTGAAGAGCCTGGCTACCTCCCGATTGCGCGCTTTGGCATCATTGGGGCAATGCTCGCTCTGGCACTTTCAGTTGGTCCGCGTTGTGCAAACGCAGGGACGCCATACGAGGCGCAAATTGCGGGCCTTATTACTGCGACACTCGGCACCTTTATCGCCGGTGAGTTTACGGGTCAGAGCGAGTCAAACGCTGATGCTGTAGCAACGAGGCCAGCGTGCAAGCCTCGCGACTATGAAGATCTTCATCTGTCATCCAATCAAAAGACGTTTGATGCATTTCATCAACGATGCAAGATCGTCGAAACTACTGTTGATCCAACACATATTCACGTGACCGCATATCTTCCTTTTGGGCACTGCGAGTCTCTAAGGCAGCAGTTCGATTCCATGCTCAATGAGCAGGTGTTCGGGCTGCCACCAAAAGATCAGAGCAATGCCGTCGAATTTAGATATAAGGGTGCCTATTTTTCTTCGAGTAGTGGTCGAAACCTTGCCCGCAGGGCCGGGCTGCAATCCTCTTGTCAGAGCGATGGTTCGCTCCGCATAAGTGCCTTGCGCAAATCTACGCGGCGCTGACACGAGATAAACACCACTGGTTAAACACGTAATGAGCAAGTTGGACGTCCATTACCACTTCAGGTGAAGTATGATTCGAACCGCTTTTACATTGGTGTTGATGATTTCGCCGGTCATGGCTCAATCAAGCCCACCCAATTGCCAGAGAGCTCAGGATTTGGCTTCTGTCTCTGGAATGTCCTTCGCCAATCTCGACAAACTAACACAGAAGCAGAAACACTCGCTTCGGAGACAACTTGAGCAGAAAAAAGCGGTCTTGAAAGAGTGCCTGCGCCGATCAACAAAGGCAAAAGCGCAAGACAAACAAGGTTCAGTGCCAGAACCTTGAAAACGCAACTCCTCGAAGGATGTGGTTTTCACGCAAAGCGGCTACCCAGGGCCCGCCTGTGCGTTATTCCTGCAAATATGCGGGAATTTAGGTTCGCCAGAGTGGCGAAGCTATCGCATGGCGGTAGGTTCGCTTGGACCGCTAACACGAGATCACTAGGGCGACCGATAGAAACCTCTGATTGCGGAACATTCTTGCGGATTTCTCCAGATGGAAAGACTCCTGTACTTTTTACCTGAAAAGCCGCAACCACTCGCGGTCCGTTATGGCGCGTCAGCGGCTCTGGTGGGGATTTGCCTCGGCCTTTTTGCAGCAATGCAAGCCCAAAGCGGGTTCATCGGGCTGTTTATCCTGTTACCTGCGATTTTCCTGGCCGGCTTGATGTTTGATCGCGGGAGCGCTTTTATTGCCACGGGACTGGCAGTCGTCGGCGTCCTGTGGCTCGCGCGTCTGCAGGCGTCTTCAGCGCTTGCACTTCCGCTATTTCTGTTTTCTTTCGTGGGTTTAGCGTTTGGCACGCTTGCCGAAATGCTTCGTAAGGAAATGGAAAAGGTCGTCGCCTCGGAGCGGTCTAAAACGCTTCTGCTTCAAGAAATGGCGCACCGCACCAAAAATAATCTTGCGATGCTCAGTGCGATGATGCGCTTACAATCCCGGACACTCGGAGAAGAGGCATCGAACGCTTTAGATAAGACATCTCAACGCATCCAAACGATGGCCGAAGTTTACGACCATCTGATGTTACGTGACCAAACAAAAATCGTCGATCTCAAGGAGTATATCGGAGATATCGCGCGCAGATTAATGGCACTTAGTGGCGAAAAACCAGTCGCGGTACGCTGCGAATTGGACGAAGCATACGCGCACAGTGAGGTCGCCGTACCCCTTGCGATTATAATTAACGAGCTGGTGACAAACAGCATCAAATACGGTTTTCCCGACGATCGGCCGGGACAAATCCTCATCAAACTACATGCAGACCATGAACTGGTACTGTCGGTTTCTGACAACGGCGTCGGAATGTTGCCTCAGGGGCAAGAAAGAAAGGGCGTGGGTTCTAAAGTTGTCGCGCTTTTGGCTCAACAGCTGAATGGCACGCTAGTTTACGAGGATGCTCAGCCAGGCTGCCGGGCGGTGCTGCGAATGCAGAAGCCAAAGCTGTAATGTCGTGCAGCCGTTTAGCGAACGCTAACACCTAGGGTTCGCGCGGGAACCGATTCAGTGACTAACGCTTCTTCAAAGATAGGAGCGTACATATGAAGTCATTCGAAGACGGCTTCCGAGCAGGCACTGAAGCTGCCGCCCATTACTCGGAGCAAGTTTCCACACGACAAGCGATGAAGGGTACGAAGGAAGGGGATATTCTAGCCCGCGAATTCGCTGAACTGGCGATTGTGCTTCGAGGTCTTGCTCCGCCCGTTGACGGCTAATCGACGTTTGCCTTGGGAACCAAGGTCACCCGCGCTGCGTTTTATTTGATCACCGGCTGAGGCCTCTGCCCGTAGGCGCCGGTGGCTGAGAGATGATCGCGCTCCCGCCTGCACAACCAGCGGAGAGCGGCCATGCCGGATCAATCCGAAAACACGACCTCGACCAAGCGCATCTCAGCGTTAGAAGATAAGATCGTCCAGACGCAGAACACGATTGACCAGCTTCGCTCAGCTGGCCACCGTTGCCCCGAAGCAGAACAGCATCTGCTGAAAATGAAGGCGGGTTTGGAGCGGGAGAGCAAGTAGCGGTCCGCGAAAGAAATTGTTGCATCGAGCCGGAAGCGGACTAAATTCCGCTCGTGAGGGCATCACACACGGCAGAATGGCCGGAGTTGCGCATGTCCAGACGCCCTTACCGCACCCGATTTGGCCTTAGCCCGGACGACACAACAAAGCTTCAAATCGCCATCGGTCAGGCAATTTACGGCGTTGAGATTACCTCGTACACGAAGCAGCTTTCCGCTTCCGACCGGGAGAGCCTGAAGGAGGCGATCCTTGGGCGCCTCGAGGCTGACGGCTGGAAGATAGAGCCCAAGGAGAGGCGCGATTATTACGGCGGCGGCCATTCGGCTGGCCACAAATTCAAGTCGTCATGACTGAAAACCCGTGGAAGCATGCCCGCCCGCGATCGACGGCCGGCGGCATCCGCAAGATGCAGTCCAAGGAGGTACGAGAACTCGCCTTCGAATGGGACGCCAAATATCAGCGCATGCTCGAGCAGCACCGAGCCGAGGCGGAGAAGACGATCCGGTTCTGGAACGCTGGAATAGCGGGCGACAAGGAGCCGCTATGGTCCCCTCTGATGCTGGCCGCCACCATCTCCCGCATGACCTGGATGCACGTGCTCTGCCCCGGCTGCAAAACCATCGCGGCGGTCGATCTGACGATGATCCGGCGGCCGCCGACGATGGCTCTTACGGCCATTGCCGAGCAGTTGAAATGCGGGCGCTGCCACGGCCAAGCTGCGCCGCCGCGGATCGTCCGCTTGTCCGACAGCCACGAAGGATAGATTATGGCTCGCGGCATCCTTCGACCGGCGACCCCAGTCCATGTGTAACCTCTACAGCCACACCCGCAGCCAGGATGCGATCCGCGCTCTCACCAAAGCGCTTCGCGACACGACCGGCAACCTGCCTTCTCAGCCCGG
>JAFAFP010000225.1 GCA_023423415.1 Pseudomonadota bacterium
GGACGAATGGTGTTTGTCAGATGATCCTCGCGGGCAGCAGCAAATAGCATCGCCTCGGCATCCGGTCCCAGCGGCTTGGCGGCGCCGGAGAGCAGCACGTGGCGAATGATCTCGGCGCCGGGCGATCCACCTGGTTCGCGCGTCAGTGTGGTCGCAATGCCGTGCGCCTTCAGGCGTTCGGCCAGGAGTTTAGCCTGTGTCGATTTGCCAGTCCCCTCTCCCCCTTCGAAGGTGATGAACCTGCCACGCATTTGTAACTCTCTGAAGCTTTTGACGCGGCGTTATAGCTTTTTCAGCCCGGCGCGAAACCAGCCGCCAACGATTTCGGTGATCGAGTCAGCCGCGCGCATATGAAGCGGCCCTTGGGCAATACTCTCGCCCGTCTGCAGCGGCACCTCCAGCGCGACATTGTCGCCACGCCAAACCTTGAGTGTGCCAACCTGGGCACCCTGCTCAACCGGCACCCGCAACGGCCCTTGATAGACAACACGCGCAACAATCCGCTCGGTGCTGTTCTTCGGCACCAACAGCCGCACGGGCTTGCGGCCAGCCGCTTCCAGCGGCACGTAACGCTGTTCACCGCCAAAGACCCGGGCGTCGCCGATCTTTTGTCCCTCTGCAAACAACACCCGCGATTCAAAACCATTGAACCCGAAATTGAGCAGTTTGCGCGCTTCATCGGCGCGTTCATTGGCCGTCTTCAAGCCGTTCACGACCACGATCAGGCGCATGTTGTTCTGAACGGCCGACCCCACCAACCCGTAACCAGCCTCAGTGGTGAACCCCGTTTTCATGCCATCGGCGCCGATATTCATCGCCAATAACGGATTGCGGTTCGACTGGCGGATCTTGTTCCAGGTGAAATCCTTCTCGCCGTACCACTTATAGAATTCCGGATAAGTCGCGATGATGTGGCGGGCGAGCTTGGCGAGTTCGCGCGAGGTGACACGCTGGTTGGGATCGGGCAGTCCGGTCGGATTGGTGAAGTTCGATTGCGTCAGCCCCAGCTCTCTTGCGCGCGCATTCATCATCCGGACAAAGTTGTCCTCGTTGCCGGCAATGCCTTCCGCCAGTGCAATACAGGAGTCATTGCCCGACTGGATGATCGCGCCCTGCAAAAGATCCGACACCTTGATGCGGCTGTGAACCGGCGCGAACATGGTTGAACCGCCGGATGGCGCCCCGCCCTTGCGCCAGGCGTGCTCGCTGACCACAAATTCCTGGTCGAGCTTCAGATTGCCTTCCTTGATTTCGTGAAAGACCGTCTCCGCCGTCATCAACTTGGCGAGGCTGGCGGGCGCAACCAGGGTGTCGGCACTCTTCTCGAACAGAACCGTCCCGCTCTCGGCCTCGATCAGGATCGCATAGGGTGCCGCAGTCTGAAAACCGGCATCGTCCTTGGTTTTGCCACCGGCGATCGTGGCAGGAGCGGCGCGCAACGCACCGATGCTGCTACCGGCGACCGATACAGCGACGAGCGCTGCAATAGCGCACTGAAGGATGGATTTTAGGTTCATCGTCCCGACATTCCCGGCGCGGCCCCCGCGCAAACGACGCCCCCGGAGTGAAGCCGGATTGTCAGGCCGGGATGCTCTAGTAAAGTCCGCGGCCGCTCATGTATCCGACGCGCATATCATAGCGCACGGGCTTGACGGCGGAAACCACCGGCCCGGACGTATCCGCAACCGCACGTCGCGAGCTGCGTTCGGCAGCCGTGACGTCCGTTAGTGAGGCGGAGACCGGTTCACCAAGGTTGTACGGACGGCCCATCGGTACCGGGACCTGTCCGGTTATGATGCCGCGTGTCCCACGCGTTGAATCAGAAAAATTGAGTTGCGGTTTTCCGACCGATGCGACCTGGATCGGCGCTGGCGCCGGTTCACCCTGACGTAGCGTGGCCATGAGGCGCGTGTCGTCCGATCCCTCGAGCGATGCTCGGCCGATATATTCGACCTTCACGCGCGCAACACCCGTATTCTTAAAGTCGAGGAGCTGGGCGCTCTTGTGAGAAAGATCGATGACCCGGTTGCCGTGGAACGGGCCGCGGTCGTTGACGCGTACAACGAGCGATTTCTTGTTCGACAGGTTGGTGACGCGCACATAGGACGGCAACGGCAAAGTCGGGTGCGCCGCCGTGATCGATTCCATGTCGAAGACTTCACCATTGGCGGTAAGGCGGCCGTGGAAATCGGTGCCGTACCAGGATGCCAGGCCCTCGGTCTTATAGTTGGCGTCCTCAACCGGATTATAGGTGCGTCCCGCCACCACGTAAGGCTTGCCGACTCGATAGACCCCGCCACCCTTCGGTGCGCGCTCGCCGAGTTCCACAACGCGCGGGCTGGCGGGCACACCGTATTTCGGGTCGATCTTGCGAGCGAACTTGTCCGTGGCCGAACAATTGGCCAGCGCCAGACACGCCGTCGAGACAGCAATCATCCGAATCGCGCGCGATCCGTTCCCCCGAATTGCCGGCATTCCGTCCCCAAAAACGTCCCAAGAGCACCCCTGCCCTCATTCACCATAGCGTGACTGGCGCAACACGCAAATGGTCGGCTTGCTTCATTGGTTAACGCGGCCTTTTCATCGGAGGCTGACGAGGCCCGGTTTTGGATCTGAAAAGTACTGCACTCAGACTTGCAATGACTGCAGCCATCCCTCATTGAAACCGCAACGGAAGGGTGGCCGAGTGGTTTAAGGCAGCGGTCTTGAAAACCGCCGTGCCCGCAAGGGTACCGTGAGTTCGAATCTCACCCCTTCCGCCATTAGCGCTGCAGCCTGCAGGCGCGGTCCTGCCAATGACTGCCAACCACCCGCAGCCGTCATATCTAGGGCAACGGTCTTGGAAGGATGTGCAGCGCGAAATTAATTATACGCTGCAAACTGTACTTTGTGTTGAAATTGCAACAGCTTTTCGCCTGCGATGGCGGTACATTGCATACAATCGGTTGTTTTGGTGGATGGGGGAAATTGGTGCGAATATTTTCACGCATTACATCCTTGGCTTCCTTGGCCGCAGTCGGATTGCTCATCGCCGGTCCGGCAAATTCAGCCGATATCGCACGCCCGGTCTACAAGGCAGCTCCGCCCCCTATCGCGACCTTCAGCTGGTCCGGCCTCTATGTTGGCGGCCATGCCGGCGCAGCCTGGACCGACTTTGACAGCCGCTGGGACCCCTTACCGTCCGCAGCAGCGTTCACCGCGCAAACCCAGTCCCATGGCGTCAGCGACACGGCCTTCGTCGGTGGCGCGCTGATCGGCTACAACTGGCAATTTCAGCAATGGGTGCTCGGCGTCGAAGGTGACTGGTCCTGGAGCGGTTTGAAGGGCACGTCCAGCCAGACTTGGCTTTCAACCCTCCCCGGCGTCGCTCTCGATGGCGTCACCACCGTTGAGCAGGAGGTGAACTGGCTCGCGACCGTCCGGGGACGCTTGGGCTACCTCATCACGCCGCAGGCCCTGGTTTATTTCACCGGCGGTGCTGCCTGGGCCGATATCGATTACCGGGCGATCGCGCGGCAAGCGAGCAACAACTATGATGCCTCCGCGTCACTTTCGGATACCGCAAGCGGCTACACGCTCGGGGGCGGCCTCGAATGGGCTTTTTATGGCAACTGGCTCCTGCGCGCCGAGTACCTCTATTATAATCTCAGCAGCAGTCAGTCCGTGGTGGCACAGGCCGACCTTTATCCTGGCTTCCCGTCAGGCTTCTCCTGGGACGACCTGAAAATTCACACCGTCCGCGGCGGTTTGAGCTACAAGTTCTAGAGTTGTTTTGGAGCAAACCGCCACCGGTTCGCGTGAAGGAGACACGTCCTGGTGCTACGGTCTTGATTCTATCAAAGCCGAAGGGCTCTCTAGACTGAGAGAGGCGCGATAGCGCGCCAGCCGCTTCAGGATCGACAGCATTTGGCCTGCGCGAGTGGCAGAGGTAATCCTCGATGTCGTTGTTCTCTCTTCTTCTCAATGTTCTCTGGATCGCCTTCGGCGGTCTCTGGATGGCCGTTGGCTGGCTGATCGCCGCCGCGATCATGGCGATCACCATCATCGGCATCCCCTGGGCGCGCGCCGCCTTCAACATCGCGTTGTATACGTTCCTGCCGTTCGGACAGACAGCGGTGTCCCGCGACACCTATTTCGGACGCGAGGATATCGGGACTGGCGCACTGGGAGTGATCGGAAACATCATCTGGTTCTTGCTTGCGGGTTGGTGGCTGGCGCTCGCCCATCTCATCACGGCGATCGGTCTTGCGATCACGATCATCGGCATTCCGTTCGCGTGGGCGCATCTCAAGCTGGCCGGCATGGCGCTATGGCCAATCGGCAAGATGATCGTCTTGAAAGAATAAGGCGAACGATCCACACGCTCCCGGCAGCCGAACCTGCCGGGCTCTGCGGTCAAACGCTAAAGACCAAAAACACACCGTCAGCGATTGTCTACGCGGCGGCCTTGTTCTTGATCGCACCGATAACGGCGGTGAGAATCGCACCGCCCGCGCCGCCGGCAATGATCTGCGAGATCACACCGCCGACCGACAGATTGCCCGCTTGAGCGGCCGCGGTCACAGCCGGCATCACTGCGGTCACGATCTGACCTAGAACGCCACCGCCGACCAATCCTGCAATGATATTGCCGATCATGCCGAGATCGAATGTCGGTGACGATTTGCCAGCGCCGACTCCACCCAGCGCACCCGAGATCAGATTGATGAGAATCTGTTCCAAGCCAGCCTCCCGTTGCCAATCACGACTCTCGAAGAATACACCTTCGGCTGAAATCGGTCGAGATGGCGATGGCTGTGTTGCACAGCACTTAGAATGCGCCGTGTTACGAAGAGGTATCGTGATGCACCATCCGCATCAAAAGCAATCGAGTGACCAGCGACCGGATTTTAAAAACGTAGGAGCAAGCTCACGCGATTGATCATTCATGATCCGAAATATGCGTGACGAATTTGCTCGCGATTCAAATCATTCGGGTGGCCCGTCAACGACAGCCGCCCCTCCTGAAAACAATAAACGCGATCAGCTACTTTCAGCGCCTGGACAATGTCCTGCTCGACGACGATCACGCTCGTGCCGCTTTGCTTGATGCGCGGCAGCGCTGCATAGATGTCCCTGATCACGATCGGCGCGAGGCCGAGGCTGATCTCATCACACAACAACACGCGGGGATTGGAAATCAGAGCACGGCCGATCGCCGCCATCTGTTGCTGCCCGCCGGACAAAGTCGTGCTGATGGCGTGACGGCGTTCGCGCAGGACTGGAAATAGCCGGTAGATTTCCTCGAGCGACCATGGTCCCTCCGCTTGCCGGCTGTCTCGGCCAATCAGCAGATTCTCTTCGACTGTGAGAGACGGAAACAGCCTGCGCCCTTCCGGCACCAGCGAGATGCCGAGCTTCATTACGTTTGCTGCAGGCATTGCGCCGATGGCTTTGCCATCGAAGATAACGCTTTCCGGATCGTTGGGGAGCAATCCGGCAAGGGATTTCAGATAAGTGGATTTGCCCGCGCCATTGGCGCCGATGATCGCTACCGTTTCGCCAGCAGCAAGCATCGTGTCGATGCCATACAACGCCTGGAAATCGCCGTAGAACGCTTTCAGGGAACGGGTTTCCAGCAGGATCATCGCATACCTCTCAGGCCTGAGGGCAACGCAATGACTCTGCCTCAAGGCTCCGTGCAGCTTACGCGAGTGACGATGCCCTTGCCAGCGGTCGCGCCGACTGCATTGGCCAGCAACGGATCAGGCGCCGTCCGCCCGCGTTCCACGATCCAGTACAGACCAATCCGAGCGCCAAGAACAATCGACACCAGCGCAATGACCGAACCGACCGACAATGTCGACACGCCAGTCACGCCCTGCCCGATGGTGCAACCCAGTGCGGTAATGCCGCCAAAGCCCATCAGGAAGGCACCAACGAGCCGACGCTTCAGGTCGGCCGCATTTGCCGGGATCTGCCAGCGGAATGTGCCATCGGTGATCGCCGCAATGAACGCGCCGGCGATGAAACCGATGACCGCGCCGATCGGGAAGTCGAGCTGCAACGCCGTCGACAGCATGAAGTAAAGGACAGTCTCGCCGAGCGGTCCAACGAAGGTGAAGGATTCAATGCGGCGCGTGTCGAATGAATCGTAACCGACCACACCTGTCGCCCACCAGCCGAGCGCGACGATCAGACCAATCAAAATGCCGGTCACGGCGAAGCGCGGCGTCGCGCGAAAACCGCGATGCATGAAGGCGAAGACGGCAATGGCAAGTCCGATCACGACAGCCGCGATCGTGACCGCACTGCCGCTCAAGCCGGCCAGTTCCGGCAGACGCTGCGTCCCCGACGAGCCGAGATTGACGGCGAGCGGATCTGTGACCGCAACACGCACCATGCCGGTGAGCCCGCGCATCGTCATCATCGCCGTGACGCCCATCACTAGGAACGTGATGACCGCGCGCAAGTCGCCGCCGCCGATCTGCCGCAGCGTGCCCATGCCGCAAGTGCCGTTGAGTGCCATGCCGAAGCCGAAGATCAAACCGCCGATGATCAGGCCGCCGAGTTCGAGACGCGAGCCGGTATAGATCGATTTGGTGAGATCCAGTTCGCCCCAGACTTCGAGCAGATGCACGCCGATGATGGCGACGCCGATGGCAAGCAGCCAGGTGCGCAGGCGGCGCGTGTCGTTGGCGTAAACTGAATCCTCGATCGCGCCGAGCGTACAGAAGCGGCCGCGCCGCGCCACGAAACCAAACGCGGCGCCGAGACCAAGCCCCAGCAGCAGGCGCAACACGTTGAGAGGAAGATCGTCAAGCATCGTCAAGCCCCGTCACCGCGCTTGCGGAGCGCAGAATGCCGAATGAAGCGCCTCGATCACCTGCCGGACCTCGGGACGCGCCAGCGTGTAGTAGATGTTCTTGCCGTCGCGGCGGGTTTCGACCAGATCGTCAGCGCGCAGGCGCGCGAGCTGCTGTGACACCGCCGGCTGCCGGAGCTTCAGCAATTGCTCAATTTCGGTCACCGATTTCTCGCCCTCGGTGAGCAGGCACAAAATAACCAGCCGCGACTCGTGCGACAGCGCTTTCAGGAATTCGCTGGCCTTCTTGGCATTCTCAAGCAGCTCATCGAGATCCAGATCGGCCTTTTTCGGCTTACGGGCCAGCACGGTGGTGACCATTGCGATCGCTCCGGGTTATGAGCGAATACATGCGCCATCTTGCAAGTATTTGAAAGGGATGGAACTTTCAAAGTCGAAGCGCGCTAGAGCAAAAGCTTTTCCAAAACGCCCCAAAAAAAGAATTCACCTGGATATCCCTCGATCCGGGCCTTTTCCTTACCGTCCTCGACCAGGACGAAGGTTGGGGTGAAGCGCACCGGCGTCTTGAGTTCGACTGACGTATCCTTGCCGCGATCGAGATGCACCTGCCGGAGCGGCAGCGTCTTGCCGATATCGGTTTTGGGGTAGATCGGACCGATCTCGCGGTCCCAGGTCAGGCAGTACGGGCACCCAGCCCGCCGGTACATCACAAGCTCAGCAGAAAGTACCGGCAGTGACGACATCATCAATGCGAAAACGACAAGAATGCCCCGCAATACACGCACAACCCGCCCCTTTGCAGCAAAAGATCGAAGACCATATAGTTGCAAATTATCGAATGTCATGGATTCTTGAAGAGCCGGCGGCAACATCAATGATCTCACGCAGAAATCTGTTGGTCGGATGGGCAGCACTGCTGACACCCCTCCCCCGCCTCGCGGCAGCGTCCGACCTGAAGCTCAACGATGACGGGCTTTATACCAAGCCATGGTTTCTGGAGAGCCTGCTCGAATTGCCCGACGACCTGAAGGAGGCAGCGGACAAGAAGAAGCGCCTTGTGATCATGTGGGAACTGAAGGGCTGTCCCTATTGCAAGAAGATTCACGAGGTCAATCTCGCCGATCCCGCGACCGAGACCTTCATCAAGGACAAGTTCGAGGTCCTGCAGCTCAACATCATCGGGTCGCGCGAGGTCACCGATTTCGATGGGCAGAAGCTGTCGGAAAAGCAGTTGGCGCAGAAATACGGCGTTCGCTACACACCGACTTTCCAGTTCTTTCCGGACACGGTCGATGGTTTGGCGCAGAAGGCGCCGGCTGCGCGCGAAGTCGCGCGCTGGCAGGGCTACATGGAGCCAAAGCCGTTCATGGCGATGTTTCGCTTCGTCGCCGACAAGGCCTACGAGAAAATGAGCCTGAACGATTTCCTGAAGGCGAATAGCTAAACGCTTCTGGTCATTCCTGGCGCGCCAGCGCGTCCGTGCATTGCGCGGCCCGATAACAGGCTCCGCGGCGATCCGGAATTCGTTATCCCACCTTCAGATAGGCAAAGCCCTTGGTCTGAAGCTCTCCCACGGTAGCAACGCCGGACGGCACGAATTTCAGGAATTTGTCGTCGCGCGTCTTGTTCAGATCGATGTTGCTGCGTTTGTAGGTGATCTCGCAAAGGTAGGCTTCGACTTCGAACTTGGTCAGCCCGACAAACCGCTTGTAGATTTCCTCGTCGATCTGCTCTTTCTCCCAGGGCGTGCCGCTGCGATCAGCGAGGAAGAACTTGATGCCAGGACCGTGCGCCACGATCACGATTTTGATCCGCATCGGATCGAATTCGTAGGCCGACAGATGATTGTTGATATTGGTCAGCATCTGCGAAAAGCGCTGCGGGTCGCCAAAATCGCAGTGATAGAGGCAGGCGATATCAGTGTCCTTCTTGATATCGCCCAGATTGAGTTTGGCCGGGGCCGCGGTGACACGCGAGGCGCCCAGCGCAGCACCGGATAGAGCCAACGCTCCGATAAAGCCGCGCCGACTGGTTGCACCGTTGGAATCGGTCATGTTTCGTCTCCAGACTGCCGGCGCGCAGTCCGCGCCGGCTTTGAAATCCGAAGATGACCCGGAGCCAATCAGTCCTTGTTGACCGGACTGTCCGGGCTCATCAGCAAGGCCACCGCATCCTTGATCTGATCGATGGTCAATACTTTATTCGCGCCGAACCGTGGCATATTCGAACACGGAAGCGCTGCATGAGAGTTATAAATTTTCTCATACGTCGCTTTCACATCGGCCTCCGCAAAATTCCGAAGCTTGCCGTATTGGTTCAGGCTCGGTCCAAGCGTGCCGTAGCTCAGTTCCTTTTTCGATATCTGGTGACAGGCATAGCAATTGCCACCGTTCGGGCGAGTGGCCGGATAGTCGGTGAAGCGCAGTCCATAGCCGTTCTGCGCCAGCGCCTCGCCCTTCTTCCAGTCGCCGATGAATTTGCCGTCAGCGGGATATTCGATACTCGCCTTCTCACGCTTCTGGATTTCGTCGGCAATTGCCTTGGTCGGGCTGTTGTGGCTCGCCGAGCATTGCTTCATCGTCTCGTCCTGCGACAGGCGCGGAACGAATTGCTCCGGAGCTCCTGGAAAGGCCGCCTTGATAGCCGCATCGGACTTGCCTGCGGGGACGGTTTGTTTCTGCTGCGCGAAGACAGCGGTGGATACCAGGAGCGCGGCGGCAGCGATCGCGAAAGGACGCATGGTCATGGTTCTCTTGTCCTTTCCGTTCAGCGCTTCAGACCGGGTGCGGTGATCTCACCGCCCTGCGCCATTTTTGTCAGATAGGCGATCAACGCGATGCTGGCGTCCGAACCGAGCTGCAATTGCGGCATCCGCATCTGCCAGTAGCAGTCATACATGCGGTGCTGCATCGTCATGACATGCGTCGATGAAACGCGATAAGCCGGCCACTCGCCGACCACCTTGCGCGCTTCTTTCGGCTCCGACAGGTGCGGCAATCCTTGCAAGCGGATGCGCAGGCCTTCCGCGGCATGACAGGTCGAGCAGGAAAAATCCATCGGGCCGGAGCGACGGTTGAACAGGTCCTCGCCGAGCGCAACGACCTCCATCTCCTTCGGCTGATCGAGCTTGGCTGCAAACTTCTGACCTGACGATTGGTTGGCGACATAGGTGGCGATCGCACCGAGTTCCTTCACCGGCTGACCGCCGCCCGGATGCGGGCGCTTCACGAGATCGGCGGCGTTGAAGCCCTGCAACTGCTCCATGCACCAGAGGATTCGGGTTTCTGCGTCCATGACGCGATCCGCATCCTTGAAATAACGAGGCAGCTCGGCGAACGCGCCTTCGACTTTGCCCGGCCCTTTTCCGAGATCGCACTGCTCAAGGCTGATGTTCTTGGGACCACGCGGCGTCTTCCATAGCGCCTCACCGCGGTCAGAATCGAGAAGACCCGGATTGCTCCACGGATCTTCCTTCAGCATTTGCCGATAGCGCTCGATCGCCTTTTCAGTTTCCGCATCCTGTGCGGCGGCCCCGAAGGCAAACAGCACACTGGTGCAAACAGCAATCACAAATGAATATCGAACCTTCACCCGGCATTCTCCCGCGCTGGCATTTCTTCTCTTCGCCGCGTTATCGCTGTACGAAGCATCGACCTAAAAGATCAAGTGGCCGTTGCGGGAAACAATACATGCATTCTCTTGCATGAGAAGACTTTGCTGTTTGTGCAGTGCAGCGGAGAATATTCGTTGCGCCGCGGTCGTGAATTCAGTAATCACTTTCAACAGAATGAATATGTTCCGTGCTATAAGCGGACGCGAATGAGGAAGCGCGGGATCCTCGGAGGTGGGACGCAAGCGGCTTGCCGAAGCGTCTGCGCCATGAGATCGAAGCCTTCTTCCGGTTTGCATTGAAGATTGCTCGCGGATCGTTAGGTATGCGCGGGTGATCGAAGAGAGGGACGATATGAGCGTTTTCATTACCCGCAGGCAGGCATTCATGGTTGGCGCGGCCGCTGTCGCCGCCGCAAGCCTGGGTCAATCAATCACCCCTGCGCTTGCCGCGAACAATATCGAGGAAATGACCAAGGCCTTCACCGGCGGCGCAAAGCCCGTGACTGGCAAGGTCAAACTCGATCTTCCGGAAATCGCCGAGAACGGCAATACCGTGCCGATCACGGTGTCGGTCGATAGCCCGATGACAGACAAGGAATTTGTGAAGGAAGTCATCATTCTGGCGGACGGAAACCCGAATGCCGGCATCGCCACGTTCCACTTCAATCCCGCAAGCGGCGTGGCCGAAGCCAATACGCGCATCCGGCTGGCGAATACGCAGAATATCGTCGCCATCGCCAAGATGAATGACGGCTCGTTCTACACCGCATCCAAGGAAGTCAAAGTCACGATCGGCGGCTGCGGCGGCTGACAGCTCGCGCACACATCGTTGACAGGATTCAGGAGTTCATAAATGGCCACGTCATCCGTCAAGCCGCGCATCAAGCTCGACAAGAAGGAAGCCAAGAAGGGCGACATCATCGAGGTGAAGGCGCTCGTTTCGCACATCATGGAAACCGGTCAGCGCAAGGGCGCCGACGGCAAGGTGATCCCGCGGAAAATCCTCAACAAGTTCACCTGCACGGTGAACGGCAAGGAAGTCTTTTCGGCCGATTTCGAGCCGGCGATTTCCGCCAATCCGTATATCCAGTTCAAGTTCAAGGCGACCGAATCCGGCCCCGTCGTTCTGACCTGGATCGATGACGACGGCTCCAAGATCGTCGGCGAGGACACGATCAAGGTCAGCTAACGCTGACCTTGTCACATCCTTGGTCTCAGCCCTTCGAGCCGACCATCTGCATTGGCCGAAGGTGTTCGGTCTGACACTTGCGAAGCGCTGAGGAGCGCAGATGATTTCACGCCGCGATTTCATTCAATTGGCGGCCGCGACCGCTGCGATCCTCCCCGCCGGCTGGAGTCGCGCCTTCGCCCAGCAGAAGCTGACGCAGGCGGACCTTCTGCGCTTCGAGCCGCTCGGCAACGTGACGCTGGTCCACGTGACCGACATCCACGGTCAATTGCGTCCGGTCTATTTCCGTGAGCCGTCGATCAATCTCGGTGTCGGCGATGCAAAAGGCCTCGTGCCCCATATCACCGGCAAGGCGCTGCTCGATCTTTACAAGATTCCGCAAGGGTCGGCCGAGGCCTACGCCCTCGCCTATCCCGACTTTGCGGCGCTCGCCAAAAGCTACGGACGCCTCGGCGGCCTCGATCGCATCGCTACCATCGTGAAAGCGATCCGCGCCGAGCGCGGCGACCGCACCGTCGTCCTTGACGGCGGCGACACCTGGCAGAACAGCTTCACCTCGCTGACCACCAAAGGTCAGGACATGGTTGACTGCATGGCGCTGCTGAAGCCCGATGCCATGACCGGTCATTGGGAGTTCACGCTCGGCGCCGATCGGGTGAAGGAGATCGTCGACAAACTCGGCTTCCCGTTCCTCGCGCAAAATGTTCGCGATACCGAATGGAACGAGGCGGCGTTCAAGCCATCGACCATGATCGAGCGCGGTGGGGTGAAGATCGCCATCATCGGTCAGGCTTTCCCCTATACACCGATTGCCAATCCGCGCTGGATGATCCCGACATGGTCGTTCGGCATTCGCGAGGATGATCTGCGCGCACAGGTCGAGGAAGCCCGCAAGAATGGCGCGCAACTCGTCGTGCTGCTGTCGCATAACGGCTTCGATGTCGATCGCAAGCTGGCGTCGCGCGTCTCCGGCATCGACGTCATCCTGACCGGCCACACGCATGATGCGCTCCCCGATGTCGTGAAGGTTGGCAAGACCTTGCTGGTCGCATCCGGCAGTCACGGTAAGTTCGTGTCGCGGCTCGATCTCGATGTGCGCGATGGCGAGGTGAAAGGGCACCGGTTCCGGTTGATCCCGGTTTTCTCCGACGTCGTCACACCGGACGCCGAGATGGCGGCCAAGATCGATGCGTTCCGCAAGCCGCATGAAAAAATGCTCGGCGAAACGATCGGCCGGACAGAAACGACGCTGTATCGCCGCGGCAATTTCAACGGCACGCTGGATGACGTGATCTGCGACGCGCTGCTGTCCGAACGCGACGCCGAGATCGCGCTGTCGCCCGGCTTTCGCTGGGGCACATCGCTGCTGCCGGGTCAAGACATCACCCGCGAGGATATCTACAACGCCACCGCCATCACCTATCCGAATGCCTATCGCATGACGATGACCGGTTCGCGGCTGAAGGAAATCCTGGAAGATGTTGCCGACAATCTTTTCCACCCCGATCCGTATTATCAGCAAGGTGGCGACATGGTGCGTGTCGGCGGCCTCTCCTACACCATCGATGTCAGCAAGCCGGGCGGGCAACGCATTTCCGACATGACGCTGCAGCGAACCGGAAAGCCATTGGAGCCGACGCGCGATTACACCGTCACCGGCTGGGCCAGCGTCAACGAAAGCACTGAAGGGCCGGCGATCTGGGATGTCGTCACCAACCACATCACCAAGAAGAAAACCGTCGCTCCGAAAGAACTGCAGAACGTGCGTGTGATCGGCGTGTAATTTTTTTACCCGAACACATGCAAATATCAGAATAATTGAAGTTGAGGAACGGGAGCCTCACGATGAAAGAAGAAACAGGAACGAAACCAGGGACGAGGCATCTCGCATCGCGTCGCATGTTCCTGCGCACCGGCCTTGCGGCTGGCGGCGCGATCGCTGCCGGCGCCGCCAGTGCTTCACCGAAAGGCAATCCGGCCAATCAGCCGCCCAATGTCCCGGAATGGACGCGCTCGCTTGGCGAAGGCGTCGGCGTTCGCGCTTACGGCAAACCGTCATCGTTCGAATCCGGGGTCATCCGTCGCGATGTCGAATGGCTCACCGCCTCGCGTGAAAGCTCGGTGAGCTTCACGCCACTGCATGCGCTCGATGGCATGATCACGCCGAACGGCCTGTGCTTCGAACGTCACCATTCCGGAATCGCCGAAGTTGATCCGTCCGATTACCGGCTGATCCTGCACGGCCTTGTCGACAAGCCCCTGATCTTCACGCTCGACGACATCAAGCGGATGCCGCGTGTCAGTCGCCCCTACTTCTGCGAATGCGCGGCCAATTCGGGCATGGAATGGCGCGGCGCTCAGCTTAACGGCTGCCAGTACACGCACGGCATGGTCCATTGCGTGATGTATACCGGCGTGCCGCTGAAAACCTTGCTCGAGGAAGCTGGGGTCAAGCCGAATGCAAAATGGCTATTGCTCGAGGGCGGCGATTCAGCGGCGATGACACGTTCGTTGCCGATGCAGAAGGCACTCGACGACGTGCTGATCGCCTATCGCATGAATGGCGAGATGCTCTATCCGGAAAACGGATATCCGGTGCGCGCTGTTGTCCCCGGTTGGGAAGCGAACATGTGGGTGAAGTGGCTGCGCCGCATCGAAGTCGGTGACCAGCCGTGGCATCACCGCGAGGAGACGTCGAAATACACCGACCTTCTGGAGAACGGAAAGGCGCGGCGTTTCACCTACGTGATGGATGCGAAGTCGGTCATCACAAATCCGAGCCCGCAGGCACCGCTCAATCACAAGTCCGGCTTCACCGTGTTGTCGGGCCTTGCCTGGTCCGGTCGCGGCAAGATCGCACGCGTCGATGTCTCGATCGACGGTGGTCGCAACTGGCGCACAGCCAAAATCGACGGACCGGTCTTCGACAAGGCCCTCACCCGCTTCTACTACGAGTTTGACTGGGATGGCCGCGAGTTGCTGCTGCAATCGCGGGCGATGGACGAGACCGGTTACGTTCAACCGAGCAAAGCCGAACTGCGCAAGGTCCGTGGAGTCAATTCAGTCTACCACAACAACGGCATCCAGACCTGGCAACTGTACAAGAATGGCGAGGTGGAAAATGTCGAAGTCTCGTAATCTCGTCACCACGCTTGCCGCTTGCGGCGCATTGCTGCTGGCGACGGCAACGATGGACGCTGCGTCGAAGAACGCCGGTCACGTTGCGAGCGCCCCTGCCGCCGCCAAGAAGCTCAACATTGGCCGCGAAGCGACCGCCGAGGAGATCGCAGGCTGGGATATCGACATTCGTCCTGATGGACAGGGCCTTCCCATTGGCAAAGGCACAGTGAAGGACGGAGAGCCGCTCTATGTCGAGCGATGCGCAGCGTGCCATGGCGAGTTCGGCGAAAGCGCGGGACGTTGGCCGATTCTGAGCGGCGGCAATGGCTCGCTTGCCACCCACGAGCCGGTCAAATCGGTCGGGTCCTACTGGCCCTACGCCTCCACCCTGATCGACTATATCCGCCGGGCCATGCCGTTTGGTGCAGCGCAAACTCTGACCAACGACGAGTTGTACGCCATTACAGCGTATGTTCTTTTCCTCAATGACATTGTCAAAACAGAAGATTTTGAGCTCAGCAACCAGAACTTTGGAACGATCAAGCTTCCCAACGAGCCCAATTTTTTCGATGATAATCGGGAGATTGCAGAAAAAGCATTTTGGCGAAAGAATCCCTGCATGAGCAATTGCGCTTCGGGCGAAGCGGCCGTCACCGGACGCGCGCGGGTGATCGACGTGACGCCGGAAGCGGGCAAAGGCCCGAAGGTGGAGTGATGTGGCAAGACATGCGGCGACTCATTGCTTCGCCGTTCTTGATCCTGGTCCTTGGCGGTCTGTTGCCCCTGCCTGCGACAAATGTGCATGCATCCGGAGACCGCGCGCTCGGTCAATATCTCTCGTCCGAATGCGTAACGTGCCATCAGGTATCCGGCCGATTCGACGGAATTCCGCCGATCATCGGCTGGCCGGAAGAGTCCTTCGTCGAAATCATGAACGAGTATCGCAACAAGGATCGACAGAACCCGGTGATGCAAACGATCGCGGGCAAACTGTCGCCAGAGGAGATCGCGGCTCTTGCAGCTTATTTCGGTAGCCTCAAAGCGCCGGAGCCGGTGAAACGCAAACGAGGAAAATCATGACATCCAATCGCCGACAGTTTCTGGGCGGCGCCGGCGCTGTTGCCGCAGCTGGCGCGTTTCCAATGCCTGCAATTGCGCAGGCGAAGCCGAAAGTCGTCGTGGTCGGCGGCGGCCCCGGCGGCGCGACCGTCGCGAAATATGTCGCGCAAGATTCAAAAGGCGCGATCGAGGTCGTTCTGGTTGAGCCGTCGAAGCAGTTCGTGACCTGCTTCCACTCCAACCTCTATCTCGGCGGCTATCGCGACCTGAAATCGATCACCCACGGCTACGGCACGCTCGCCAAGAAGCACGGCATCAAGCTGGCCAACACCACGGCAGCGTCGATCGATCGCGACAAGAAGGTGGTGAAGCTCGGCAATGGCGCGAGCGTCAACTATGATCGGCTGGTTCTCGCGCCCGGCATCGACATCAAGTTCGATTCCGTACCTGGCTATTCCGAAGCCGCCAGCCAGCAGATGCCGCACGCCTGGAAAGCCGGGCCGCAGACGGAGCTTCTGAAGAAGCAGCTTAACGCCCTCAAGGACGGCGCACTGATCGTGATGGTCGCGCCGCCGAACCCCTATCGCTGCCCGCCCGGACCTTATGAGCGCGCATCGATGATGGCGCACGTGCTCAAGGCCAAGGGGCACAAGAAATCCAGGATCGTGATCCTCGATCCAAAACCGAATTTCTCGAAGCAGGCGCTGTTCGTGCAAGGCTGGGAGAAACACTATCCCGGCATGGTCGAGTGGCAGGATCCCAAGATGCACGGCGGCATCAAGGGCGTCGACCCGAAGACATTGACGGTCAAAACCGATCTCGGCGAATACAAGGCGCAGCTCGTCAACGTGATCCCGGCACAGATGGCCGGCAAGATCGCCCGCGATGCCAACCTCGCGAATGAAACAGGCTTCTGCCCGATCAAGCCCGAAAGCATGCAATCGGCGATGGATGCCAATATCTACATCGTCGGCGATGCCTGCATTCCAGGCGACATGCCGAAATCAGCCTTCTCCGCCAACAGCCAGGCCAAAGTCGCGGCGATGATGATCCGTGGCGAGTTGACGAAATCGTCGACCTTCCCGGCGCGCTACACCAACACCTGCTGGAGCC
>JAFAFP010000252.1 GCA_023423415.1 Pseudomonadota bacterium
GTATGAGACGGTTCATCGCGGGCAGCATGCCTATTTCGATGCGGCCACCACGCTTCTCTTCTTTCTTCTGATTGGACGCACCCTCGACCACGTGATGCGCGAACGCGCGCGCAACGCCGTGACGGGACTCGCGCGACTGGCTGGCCGCGGCGCTCTGGTGGTGCAGCCCGACGGCGCCAACGTGTATCTTCCGGTCAACGAAATCCAACCCGGGATGACCATTCTGCTGGCCGCGGGAGAGCGCGTTCCGGTCGATGCCCGGATCGTCAAGGGACAATCCGATCTCGATTGCTCGCTGGTCTCGGGCGAAAGCCTGCCGCAACCTGTTCGTGCCGGCGCGATGCTGCAGGCCGGCACGCTCAATCTGACAGGTCCGCTGACGATCATCGCAACCGCCGCGGCGAAAGACTCCTTTCTCGCCGAGATGATGCGCATGATGGAGGCGGCGGAATCCGGCCGCTCCGCTTACCGGCGAATCGCCGATCGCGCGGCGCAGCTTTATGCGCCGGTCGTGCATCTCACCGCGCTGCTGACCTTCATTGGCTGGATGATTGCCACCGGAGACATGCACCGGGCCATCACCGTCGCCATCGCCGTGCTGATCATCACATGTCCATGCGCGCTCGGACTTGCCGTTCCGATGGTGCAGGTTGTCGCGGCGCAGCGGCTCTTCGCGCTGGGGATCATGGTGAAGGATGGCGGCGCGCTCGAACGGCTGGCCGAGGCCGACACCGTTGTCTTCGACAAGACCGGGACGCTGACGCTCGATCAGCCGCGCCTTGTTGGCGATTATGATCCGACCGCGCTGGCTCTCGCCGCGGGGCTCGCGTTGCATTCCCGTCATCCCTATTCGCAAGCGATCGCCGCCGCCGGCCGTGCGCAGGCCTTGCCGCGGACCGCGCTGGACAGTGTGTCGGAACATCCCGGTGCGGGAATGGAAGCCACTGCGGGCGCCGATGTGTACCGCCTCGGGTCCCGGGATTGGGTCTTCTCGTCGTCTGCGGCCATTCCGCCGGAAGCGGACAATGCGAGTGTCATTCTGACCAAGAACGGACAATGTCTTGCAGCGTTTTGCTTCGAAGATCGCCTGCGCCCGCAGGCTGTGGAGGCCGTCGCCCTTCTCGGCGAACAGCGGCTGACAACAGAAGTTCTCTCCGGCGATCGCGATCAGCCCGTTCGCGACCTCGCATCGGCCCTCGGTCTTCCGCACAGTGCCCGGGTTTCGCCGAGCGGGAAGGCGGCCCGCATGACCGCACTCGCAGCGCAAGGACACAAGGTTCTGATGGTCGGCGATGGACTGAACGATGCTCCGGCGCTGGTTGCTGCACATGTGTCAATGGCGCCCGCTTCCGCCGCCGATGTCGGACGCAACGCCGCCGATCTCGTATTCCTGCGCGAAAGCTTGCTGGCGGTGCCGCAGGCGATCGCCATTGCCCGTCAGGCGGGACAGTTGATCCGGCAAAACCTGATGCTTGCCGTCGGATACAACATGATCGCCGTGCCGATCGCCGTGCTCGGTCATGTGACTCCACTGGTCGCCGCCATTGCGATGTCGCTGTCGTCGCTGCTGGTGGTCGCGAATGCATTGCGCGTGAAGAGCATCGCTGTCAAAGGCCGCGACGACCGTGACGGTCGCGCGCTTGTCGCTGCGATGGGGAGGTCTGCATGACGGATTTTTTCTATCTGGTCCCGATCGCGCTTGCGCTGGGCCTTGCAGGCCTGTTCGTATTCATGTGGACGCTGCGGAGCGGTCAGTATGACGACCTCGATGGCGCAGCAGAACGCATCCTGCTCGACGATAGCGATCGGCCGGCCTGATCGCGTTTCGCGCGCATCTCTCCGATCGATGAACGACGATACGACGGCATCTTCGTCGCTTAATCGCAATCGTTGAGATTTATCTTATTCAAATATCCGATTTAGCCGCTCAATTCGGTTTACGTGGTCGAAAGACGAGATTGGTTCTGATCCGCGCGGCATCGAATGCTGTGACGGCACATCCAGTTTGATGCCTCAAGGCGTCTCACTCGTGATGTGCCAACGGAGACAAGAAACCATGGCCGTGAATCTCGTTTCGCTCATCATGCAATCCGTTACGCCAAGCCTGATCTCCAAAATGGGCGGCGCCCTCGGACTTGATCGCGACGATGCGCAGAAAGCTGTCAGCGCAGGAATCCCAGCGATCCTTGCCGGTCTCGCCAATGCGGCATCGAAGCCGCAGAACCAGCAGACATTGTCGGATGCGATCACGCAGCAATCGGCTACGCTCGATCGGGCCAAGAACGCAATCAATGAAGGGCGGCCGGGAAATGTTGCCGAGACCGGCAATACCCTGTTGTCGTCGCTGCTTGGCGGCGACACGCTGAATATGCTCGCCAGTGCGGTTGGACGTTTCGCCGGAATCGATCCAAACACGACCAAGTCGCTTCTGGGCATGCTCGCACCGCTTGTGGCGGGCGTTATCGGTCAGCAACAGCGCAGCGAAGGCCTGGGTCCGAGCGGCCTCGCCAATCTGTTGACGTCACAGTCCAGTCAGATATCGGCGGCGATGCCGTCCGGCTTTGCAAATCTCTTGAGCGGCACCGGTCTGCTCGATGGTATCGGCGATGGCTGGCGCCGTGGCGCGAGCGCGGCCTCGGCAGCGGCCGATCGGGTGTCCGACTTTCCCGCTCATGTCGCGTCGAATGCAGGACATTTGGCGGATACCACGGCGCAAGCGTCGTCCCGGCTGTGGCCGTATGCGCTCGCCGCATTGGCATTGCTGCTGGGGCTTGGCTGGTATGTCGGCAGCTACGACAGGGATCAGACTGTCGCGGAGCACACGTTGTCACCGTCGATGCGCGCGAGCGAAACGACCGGCGCCGGCGTACCCGGTCAGCGGCTGACCGATCTTGCTGCGGAATTGACCTCATCGGTCAACGCCACCCGCTCGGCCCTTCAGGGTATTGCCGACCCCGTTTCAGCCAAAGCGGCGCTGCCGAAGCTGCAGCAGGTGTCGGCGCAGTTCGACACGATCGGCGATGCAATGTCGCAGCTTCCGCCCAATGCACGGAAGGGGATCTCCTCGGTCGTGACGCGGTCGATGCCGATGTTGAACCATCTGTTCGATCGTGTACTTGCCTCGCCGCAGACGGCGGAGCTGACCAAGCCGACCATCGACGCATTGCGGGCGAAGCTGGATACGCTCGCCAAATCCTGACGCGATCCGGTTACGCAAAACACTCCTATGCAATGAGTTTGTGATGACTGGATTCCCAGCGCCTGAGCAGCCGAAGAAACGCCGTGTCCGCAGGACCAGAAAGGATACGGCGACGCCCGATGATCCGTCGATCACCGTGCAGCAGGCTTGCGACGGCGCTGGGACCATTGCTGCGACACCAGCAGAAAAGAAAAGGCGGGCGCGCTCGCCGCGAAAACGCAAATCCCCTGTTGAGATTTCCGCTGACATGATTGCTCCGGACGAACCCATCGTCTCCCAGCCGCCTGCGCAATCTCGTTCAAGAAGGACGGTTTCGAAGAGGACGGCGCGGGCGGAAAAGTCCATTCCGCTGGCGGTTCCTGTCGGAGCGCCATATCCCTCCACGCCGGCACGACCCGTCAAAGTTTCGGCTTTGCCGATGGATATCGTATCGCTTCGCACGTCGATGCTGGTTCCGGTCACGATCGATTCCGCAGCTCCGGTTGCGTCGCACGAATGGCAGCTTCCCGATTTTGTCTGGAAGGCCAGACACGCTTTGCCGAAGATCGGGAATGCGCTGCGCCGCCATCCGCGCGCTGTTGGCTTAACGATCACAGCGGTGCTGCTTGGCCTGTCGATCACGATGGCAGCAATTCATTGGGAGCCGTCACAGCGGAGCATGACAGAGCAGCCGGCGGCTGTTCCCAAGGGCGTTGCGATTGCATCGTCGGTGTCTGCGGAAAGCGCTCCAATCGAAACCGACGTATCGATTGCAGCCGATGCACAAAGCCAGCCAAAGGACGAGAATACTGCGCCGGGCGTGCGGATCGTCGACCCGTCATGGGACAAGAAAAGCTCGTGTCATGAGAGCGCCTGGCCCTACATCGATCAGAGCTGTCTCCTGAAAGACGAAGAAAACAACGACGGAAAGCCCGACCGGAAGATCGGGCCGCGAATGATCGATGCCAGAACGCGACCTCGCTCACCTGATGATCCTGCTTCGATCGGCAGCGCGACCGCGATCGTTCCGGCCGCGCCGAAAGCGCAAGCGACCGATGGTGTGGCGACGCCGGAACTGGATGCAGAACAACAGGATGAGGCTGCGCCAAAGCCGGTGACGGATAGCGCGCCGTTGCCCGTTGCCGACACGCAGACCGCGACGATCTCGGAACAGCGGAGTGCGCCTCGCGTTCGGTTCGTTGCGCCTCAGCGGACGCGAAAGGGTCGAACCTTCCGGCGGAGTGACGAGGTGAGAGTGCCAGCGCCGTCGCGTGTCGGCAGCGCCAAACGCAAGAAGCAGCCTTATGTCGCCGAGGCAAGACGACGGACGACACAACGCAACGTGGTCAGCGCGCCGCCGCAGGCGCAGCAATTCTTCTTCCCGTTCGGCTGGCTCGTTCAGGCGCGCTGATCGCGGCAATCCGCTTCACAAATTGCCGCATGGCTGTAGTCAGCGCTTCTTCGTCGATGACGTGATTGTCGGTGACACGCACTCGTCTGAAATCTTCGGCGTCCGGCCGATCAATTCGGAGATCGCCGCATTCTTGCTCGGATCGGTGATGAAGGCGATATAGTCCTTGTCCTTGCGACCGAAAGCCGGGATGCCGCACGAAGCATCGAGCGTCGTCTCTGCCTGTGCCCACAGGGTCTGGAGCACTCGCTTCGGTTCGGCGCTCTGCAAACCTTCCCACGTCGCCGGCTGACTCCGCTTCGCCGTATCGACATAGCTCACGACAAACGCCATCAATGCGGTGAGGCCATCACGGTGGTCCACCTGACGATCGCGCCGCTGCAGCGACACCAGTTTCACAGCCGAGTTCAAGTCGTGGCTATAGGCGTTCAACTCGTCGAGCATGTAGAGAAAATTGTCAGCCGACGAGGCGCTGCCGGGACGAAGATAGGTTTGAACGTATGAGTCGCGCGAATCGAAATTCTTCGTCGTCTGTCTCGGTGCAAAAAACTTCGCGACCTGATGCGGCCGGCGGATCTTCTCGCCGTTGATCAGCGGAAAGCTGTCCATTTTTTCGGTGAGAATATGTACGGATTCGTGGACGCTGGTCGCCAGCCCAAGCTGGATGTCATCGCAAGTGAGCCAGACAAGGAACTGCTTCTTGTCGGTCATTGACTTGTAGATTTCGTATCCGCGCGGCGACAGACGCTCGAGGTCGCTCAGAGCCTGTGTCTGACATCCCGGTTTCTTCGCTTGAGGAGCTGCTGAACTCGGCAGGGGCGCACCGAGCGCCACACACAGCGCAGCAGCGGCCAGAAACGGCTTACGCATCGCAATCAACCTTATGGTTATTGGAGAAGATCGCAAGCGACTGAAATGGAGGCCTAATTTGATGACAATGCTGCGAAACAACGGCCTGAATACGGCGCGATCGCCTTTCGACTCTTTCGGTTAATTCGTCCCGAGTCTGGCGAAATAGGGCTGATAAATCTCGCGTTTTTGCAAATTCGCCGCTTACGGTTCGCCCGCTTAAATGCCACGCCTCGCGGTTCGGTTTCCGCTCTTGCGAGTTGTTCCACCCGGGATCTGGACGGATCTCTCAATGCCCGAGAGGGCTTTTGCAGAAACAAGGATGGAGATGGATATGGCGAATCTGAAAGGACTTTACGCCGTCGCGGCCGCTGTATTGGGTGCAGCAATGGTTACGGCGTCGGTCCCGGCTCAGGCGCGCTGCGTGGGCGACAACTGCCACCGGCCGATCAGCAAAACCAACGTCAGCACCTCGTACAAATATAACACGGTGCGGAAGGTTCAGAACGTCACGCGGTATCGCGACATCGACCGTCCGCGTCATGTGACGAACGTCAATCGCGTTGTGCACGTCACACGGATCCAGCCGGTGACGCGCGTGAATACGGTGACACGCATTCACAACCGTACTGCGGTTCTGAACGAAACGCAGCGCGCAAACCGGACCGCAATGCTTCCGGCCCGAAACATCAGCACGGGAAAGACGGTTCACATGGGCGGGGCGATCCCGGCGCCACGCGTGAACACGACCTATCGCTACAACACCGTGCAGCGTGTCAACAACGTCACGCGTTACAATGACGTCAATCGCACGCGTTATGTGAAGAACATCCACCGTGTCGTGAATGTCACCCGCGTCCAGCCGGTGGTCCACACCAATGTGGTGACGCGCATTCACGATCGGCCGGTTGTGACGTCGAAGACCGTGAACCTGAATGAAACCCGGATGCTCCCCGCGCGGACGATCCGCACCGGCAAGACCATCCAGATCAATCACGGCGCAACCTACAACAGCGGGTCCAAGCGCATGCGCATGGGTTCGGCTGCGGCTTACGAGTAAGCGGTCTCAATCGACCGCGGAGCTCTTTGAAGCGCCGCGACGGGATAAAGGCCATCGGTAACGGTGGCCTTTATCTTGACTGATCCGATCCTTGACCGTGCTGGCGAGGCGCATTGTTCATTTCCGATTCAAATCAATCATGCTTCCTTTATGCGTCATGAACTTTTCTGATGAGCGAACATTGGACGCGGTGGTTTCGAGTCATCCATGTCGATACCATCTTCTAAGCGGGCGATTTCCAGCCGTGCTGTGCGGCTGATGAAATAGGAGAGTGCGATGGTGTTTCGTGTATCTGGAGTTCTCGCGGGGGCCGTCATTGTGGCGGCGGCCTGGGCATATGCCGCGCCGGCCCAGGCACTGACCATGCAGGAATGCAGCGCGAAGTATAAGGCCGCGCAATCGGCCGGCACGCTCAAGGGCATGAAGTGGAACGATTTCCGCAAAGCGGAGTGCGGCGCCGACGCGTCGGCGGCTGCGCCAGCGCCTGCTGCTACGACAACGACGCCGCCGAAAGCGACAAAGTCCTCAACGCGGGAGGGCGCATCTGGCGCATTGGCCCGGGCCGGCGATGCAACCTTTCCGACCGCGGTGTCGTCCAAATACGCCAGTGAATCGAGCGGCAAGGCGCGTATGCATACCTGCCTGGACCAGTACAACGCCAACAAGGCCAGCAACGGCAATGGCGGACTCAAATGGATCCAGAAAGGCGGCGGTTATTACAGCGAATGCAACAAGCGGCTGAGTGCACGGTAAGGATCTGCAGGGGTTCGTTCTCACGGACCCGTGATTGAAAGAACCACGCAACGGCGTCGAACCGAATCGGCATGGCGATCGACTGATAGTCAGGATGTGACGGTCACATCTGGACGCACACAGGAGATCACCATGTTCCGCAAGACCATTCTTGGACTGGCTGCCGGCGCCGCGCTCGTTACCGCTGCGATCGCTCCGACTGCCGCCTCCGCGCACTATTACGGCTATGGATACGGCTACAAGTCCTATTACAAGCCGTACTACTACTCGTACAAGCCGTATGGCTACTACAAGTCCTACAAGTACTACGGTGGTTACGGTTACTGATCCTGAGCGGATGTGACCAAGGCAGAGCCCGGCCTCGAAAGAGGTCGGGCTCTTGCGTCTCGCTTGTCGACACGAGGCATTAGAACGCCGCGCCGATTTCCTTGCGATAGCGCTCGTTCAATGTGAGGCCGTGACCGGGCGATGCTGAAGCCGCCATGGTGCCTTTGGCATCGATTGCCGGCCAGCCGTCGAACAGCGGTTCGAGCAGCGGAAATTCCTCCAGCCATCGCATCGCTGGAGCCGCCGCGGCGACATGGGCGAACAATCCGGGCAGGAAGTGAGGCGACACGATCGCGTCGAAGGATTCAGCCAAAGTCGAGAGTTCAAGCACCGGCGTCAGACCGCCGACCATTGCAAGATCGGGCTGGATGACTGCTGCGATTCGCTCCGAGATGAATGGCAGAAAGCTCGCGCGCGTCTGCAGGTGCTCTCCGGTCGCGATCGCCGCGCCCGACGATGCGGCCAGCATGCGATAGCCTTCGACCGAATGCGCGGGCAGCGGCTCTTCGACGAACAACAATCCCTGATCGCGTGCCATTGCCATCAACCAGAGCGCCGACGGCAGATCGCATTTCTCGTTGGCGTCCGTCATGATCTGGACGTGCGAAGGAATCGCTGCGCGCACGGCTGCAATGACATCCGCATCCGAGCGCGTTCCCTTCACGCGCGGTTTGACCGCGGTGAGGCCGCGCGCTGCTTGTTCAGCAGCAACCTCGGCCGCCTTTTCCGCCGGTTGCACGGTGTTGAAACCGCCGCTGCCGTAAACGGGAAGCGCACGAAGTTCGCCGCCCATCGCCACGCCCATCGCCACCTGCTGACGGCGTGCAAACAGATCCCACACGGCGACATCGATGGCCGCGAGCGCAATCAGATTAGGTCCTGCGCCGGTGCGGTTGAAGCTCGCCGCAATCTTCCGCCATAGCGCCGTCGGCGGAGGCAGCGTTTGACCATCGACAAACCGGGCGACCTGCTCCTGCGCGGCCTTGAAGGCCACGCCGCCATTGCCGCCCAGGACATAGGAGAAGCCAAGCCCGCGCACGCCATCGCTGTCGATCAGATCGACAATGATAACATCGACGGCGGCGACACCCGATCCGCCGACCGCTTGCTGCAACTTGTAAGTGAGAAGCGACGCGCGTGCCTGGACCGTCATTTCAATTCCACCGTCAACGGATTGTAGGAATAGAGCCAGGCATTGCGGCTTGCGCCTTCATTGCGTTTGGAGAATTCAGCGCGGATCGCATCCTGCGACGGCAGATGGAAGAGACGGCGGTTCTGCGTCGAGATTTCGACGATGCGGGATGTGCGATCGACCCGATTGCGTTGATACAGATCGAGCGCCTCGGGAATGCTGGGAGCCTGTTTGAGCGCGCGGGCAAGCACGGCGCCGTCTTCGATCGCCATCGCCGCGCCCTGAGCGAGATAGGGCAGGGTCGCATGCGCGGAATCGCCAAGCAATGTCGCGCGCCTGGTGCTCCAGTTGCGAACCGGCGGGCGGTTGTGCAGCGACCAGCGATAGCACTGGTCGCGATCGGCAGCGTCGATGATGGTCTGGATCGCGGGGTGCCAGCCAACGTAGTCGGCCTTCAGTTGCTCCCACGGGAATTTCACGGTCCAGGATTCTTCGGAGACGTCATCTGTTTCGACGCAGCCAACGAAGTTCAAGAGCTCGCCGCCACGCAGATAATAGCAGACCACATGACCGCCCGGTCCCATGAAAACCGACATGACCTGATCCAGGAACGGCTTTGGCAGCCGCTCGGCGGGGACGACGACGCGCCATGCAGCGTCGCCGGTATAGGTCGCGGGAATTTCGCCGACGATTTGTTGTGCGACGATCGACTTCACACCGTCGGCGCCCACAAGAACATCGCCTTGCGCGGTTGAGCCATCGGCGAAGTGCAGGGTGACGCCGGCGTCGGTTTCGGTGAATCCGGTCGCGCGCCGGTTCAGGTTGATGACGTTGGGCTTCAATTGGCGCGCGGTCCTGGCCAGCATTTCGTGCAAGTCGGCGCGGTGGAGTTGCACATAAGGTGCGCCGTGCTGCCGTTCGTGCTCGTCCGACAGCGAGAATTGCTGAATGACCTCGCCGGTGTCGTGCAGCCGGAAGACATAGCCACCCGGTTTCACGCCCATCTTCAGCGCTTCCGACTCGATGCCGAGATAGCGGAGGACATGCATCGGGTTGGCGCTCATCTGGATGCCGGCCCCGATCTCGCCGAGCGCGGGCGCCTGCTCATACACTTCGACGTCATAGCCCGCCTTGATCAGGCAGGAGGCCGCCGCCAGCCCGCCCAGACCCGCGCCTACGATAAGAATTTTCTTGTCCGCCATTGTCCTCAGGTCCGAATGAGTATCGACAGTGGCAGGTTATTGGCATTTCGCATGGCCGGCGTGCAACCGCGCTCGCGGGATGGCATAGCTCCCATGCTGCCGCACAACGAAAACGTGCAGGGCCTGGGGCCC
>JAFAFP010000263.1 GCA_023423415.1 Pseudomonadota bacterium
GGACGAAGCCACATCCGCGCTCGACCCCGTCACCGAAGCGCGGATCAAACGCGCGATCGACCGGGTGCGCTCGAACCGCACAACGCTGATCATTGCGCATCGGCTGTCGACGGTGGCGGATGCCGACCTGATCCTGGTGTTCCGCGAAGGCCGGATCGTCGAACGCGGCACATTCGATGAACTGGTGGCGAAGGGCGGATTGTTCGCGGAGCTGGCGAAAGCGCAGTTCATGACGTGAAGCGAGGCATCCTCTGGATGAGGCGGGGCGCGAGACGCGATTCTCTCTCCACGTCATGCCCGCACGTGTTGCGGGCATCCACGTCCTGCTTTCGTGCGGCAAGGAAGACGTGGGATGCGGGGAACACGTCCGCGCATGACGTGGCGAGAGTCGTGGCCTTCTCGGAGCCTCATGGTGAGGAGCATCGCGTCAGCGATGCGTCTCGAACCATGAGGCGAGCGCGCAACTGTGGCCGCCGCGTCCTTCGAGACGCGGGCTTTGCCCGCTCCTCAGGATGAGGCGGATTGAAAGCCGCGCCTGCCTCTCGTCTTTCCGATGCGATTGTCAGACAACCGATGACATGTGGGCATGCGTCATCGCCCGTGTTCTTTGGCCGGCGCCGGGTGCGCCCGTATTTCCTGAGACCCTCGAACACATCGAGGGGGACGGAGCGCCGCGAAGCGCAACGTCGTAGTCACCGCCCATGCGTCACCGCATGAACGGAGCGCATCTCCCGGCGAAGGGAGACACGCGCGCCTTGCGGCGCTCCACCCAGCCAGGCTTGCGCAGGCTGGGCTTTGTCATGGGCGGCGATTTCGCTCCCCGGGACCGTAGCTTCCGGGGCGCGGACAGACGGCTTTCGATCCTTGCGGGATCGAGGTCCGCCTTGTTCCTGCGGGCTTTGGCCCGCATTCGTCCGGCCCACGTCCAGCCCTTTGCTTTGGGCGGCCCCACTTAGTTGGGGCGGACGGCAGACCCAGGGCGTCCCGGACGCACGGGTGCGAACCGTGGCGCGGGCGCCGCATCGCGCACGGGCCTGTTCTCCGGCCCGCGCCCCGGTGCCATGCCTTGCGGCACCACCGACTGCTCCACTTCAAGAACGCCTCATGAAGCGCCCCTCGATGAGCAGGACGGGTATAGGATTATAGGCATATAGGAAGAAAGTCAACAGCTTTGAAACGCCACGCTCCTTCCCCGTCATCACCGGGCTTGTCCCGGTGATCCCGATCAGGTGAGCACATGCGCCGCCTAAGCGGGATGGCCGGGTCAAGCCCGGCCATGACGGGATGGAAGGAGCGCGCCTCCCTCGGAGCCTCATGGTGAGAGCTTGCCCTCGGGCTTGAACCGAGGGAGCCCGGCGGAGCCGGGTGTCTCAAACGATGGACTACTGCGGGACTGTGGCCGCCTCGTCCTTCGAGACGGCCGCTCCGCGGCCTCCTCAGGATGAGGCGGAGGGAGATTGTGCACGCCTCTCTCCGCGTCATGCGCGGGCTTGACCCGCGCATCCGCGGCTTGCTTCTTTGCGGCACCACAGGCTTGGTTGCCCGCAACAAGTGCCAGCATGACGCGGCGAGAAATCGGGCTACTTCTTCCCGCCGGCCGGCGGCGCTTTCTTCAGCGCCGCAAGTTCGGCGCGCAGCGCGGCCATCTCCACCTTCAGCGCCGCGATGTCGGCCTGATGCGCCGCAAGCTCGCGGCTGGCGACGGCAAGCTTCTCCTGCGATTCCCGCGTCACGCTCGTCAGCGTCTGCTGCAGGAATTGCACGTTGCTCTGCAGACAACTGGTGCGCCGATCCATCTGCTTCTCGGCGGTGCAGATCTCCAGCCCGCGGATATCCTGCGCCACGGCCGGCCTCTCCGGCGGCACCATCATCGCGAGCCCCAGCAGCGCGAACAGTCTCGTCTTCGTCATCAATGTCATTTCACCGGCTGCGTCGTGTCCGCCCGCGCGGCGGAACGTGTGGCCACCTGCGCCGCCTCTTCCGCGGCCACAAGGGCCGCCGCGCGACGCTGGCGCAGCGCCGACATCAGGGTCTGATGCAATTTGTCGAGTTGGTACGGCTTCGGCAGGATCGTGAAGCCTTCGGGTGCCGCCGCCTGCGCCGCGGTGCTATAGCCGGTGGTCAGGATCACCGGCAGATCGGGCCGCACCGTGCGCATCTCGCGCGCCAGATCGACGCCGTCGAGCCGACCAGGCATGACGATGTCGGAGAACACCAGATCGATCTCCGCATTGGCCTTGAGGATTTCCATCGCCGTGTCGGCATTCGGCACCGCGATCACCCGATAGCCAAGCTCTTCGAGATTGGTCTTGGTGACGTCGGCGATATCCTTGTTGTCCTCGACGAACAGGATCGTCCCGTCGCCGCGCTCCGGCACGACGACCTCAGCTTCTTCACTGGCCGTTACCGGCTCCGTGGTGCGCGGCAGATAGATGGTAAAGGTCGTGCCCTGCCCCACCGTCGACGTGACGGTCGCGCCGCCGCCGGCCTGATGCGCGAAGCCGTAGACCTGGCTGAGACCGAGGCCGGTGCCCTTGCCGACTTCCTTGGTGGTG
>JAFAFP010000059.1 GCA_023423415.1 Pseudomonadota bacterium
CGCCACCGAAACCGTGCCGGAAGTAACGCATGTGCTGTACATGGCGGAACGGAAATCGGCCGGAGCAGTTTGCTGACTCACGTAAGAAGCCTGCAGTTGTCCCCGCGCACGCGGGGACCCATACGCCGTGATCCTTTTGGGTGTGTGGCCATCATTGATAAACCAATCAAACACCGAGACGACCGTGAGGTAGGCAACGCATGAAGTCTCTCTCGCTCGTCCTCGCTTTTCTCCTCCTGCCCGTTGCGGCAATGGCCGACGTCAAGGAGGTCAAGGAGAAAGTCGCCTCCCTCGCGCCGTCGGGGCTGGCGCTCGTGATGGACGCCAAGAACAACGAGCTGGTGGCGCAGAACGCCGATGCGCCCTTCGTCCCGGCCTCCGTCGCCAAGATCGTGACGGCCTGGCTGGCGATGAATGTCCTTGGCGGCGACTATCGCTTCAAGACCAGCTTCTACCTCGATGACAAGCGCGTGCTTTACATCCGTGGCGGCGGCGATCCTTTCCTGATTTCAGAGGAACTGGCACAGCTCGCAAAGAAGCTGGTCGCGACAATCGGCAAGAAGCCGATCACCGGCATTGTGCTGGACGCGAGCTACTATCCCGCCGACCTCCGCATTCCGGGCATCGAGGATACCGACGAAGCTTACAATGCGTTGAACTCTGCACTGGCGGTGAATTTCAATACCATCAACGCCGTGCGCAAGGGCGACAGCGTGCGCTCCGCCGAGAAACAGACCCCGATCACGCCGCTTGCGATCGAACAGTTCCGCCAGCGCGGCCCGAATGGAAAAGGCCGCATCAGCCTCACCCAGGATCCCGCCGTGAGCCTGCAATATGCCGGCGAACTAATCGCTGCCTTCATCAAGCGCGCCGGCGGCAGCGTGAAAGGCGAGATTTCAACAGGTGCCGTCCCTGAAGGACTAAAGCCGATTTACATTCACCGGCAGTCACGCCCGCTGTCGAAGATTCTCATCGAATTGCTCAAGGTCTCGAACAACTACATCGCCAATCAGGTCTTCATGGAGGTCGGCGCGCACCGCCTCGGCGGCCCGGTCAGTCTCGAGAAATCGCTGAAAGTCGCGAACGAAATGCTCGCCGCGAACGGCCTCAGCGATGCCATTCATCTCGAAGAAGGCTCGGGCATCAGCCGCAACAACCGCTTCACCGCCCGCGGCCTCGCCAAGGTGCTCGCGTTGTTTGCACCTCACGCCAATCTCCTCCGCGGCCATGACGGCGGCATGAACAAGACCGGCACCATGGACGGCGTCCGCACGCTCGCGGGCTATGCCGACACCAAAAGCAACGGCCGGGTGCGTTTCGTGATCTCGCTCACCAGCAACGACGGCGACATGCGTTTCAAGCTGCTCCGGGCCATCGAGGCCGGACTGTAACCAGAGTTTCGTCGATCGCATCGATCGACGCCTTTACATAACTTTACACAGCGCACATTCCGCCGAAACGAGGCTCCCCCAGATTGCGTCCGTGGCCGCAAGCCACAGTGACCTTCAGGAGAACCACCATGACCGACCAGCACAACGCTGATCGCCCGGAGTCGTCCCCCGCTCCTCAATTTCCTCGCCCCCGCACTCAACGTAGCCGCACCCTTATGTTCGCAACCCTTGTGGTCGCTGCCGGATTGACCGGCGCTGCCGTGACCAAGGCGGTGAGCAATCCGTACTCCTTCGGCTGGCACGGAGGCGGCATGCGCGGCCCGTGGAGCGGTCCGCTCGATCCCGCGCAGATCGAAGATCGTGCCGATCGCATGGTGCGCCATCTCGCGGTCGAACTCGACGCCAATACCGAGCAGCAGGAGAAGCTGCGCGGCATCATGCGCGGCATGCTGAAAGATGTGATCCCCGCGCGTGAGAAAGCTTTCTCAGCACGCAAGCAGGCGCGTGAGCTGCTGACACAGACCAATGTCGATCGCGGCGCGATGGAAAAACTGCGCGCCGACCAGATCGCACTCGCGGACAGCGTGTCGAAGCGCATCGTTCAAGCGCTGGGAGATGCGGCCGAAGTGCTCTCGCCTGAACAGCGGCGCAAGCTCAACGATCGCTTTCCGCCCTTCGGCGGAATGGGCCACGGCTGGCGACACGGCTAGAGCCTTTCCGGCTTTGTTGGAAACCAAAGCCGAGACTCTAGCTCTTTTGTTTTGACGCGTTTTCTTCATGCGAACCGGCACCCACTTCGCTCGAAAACGCTCTAGACGATTTGAAATACCTTCCCTAGCAATCCCGGATGTACCGGGCTTGGCAACGAGTAGCGATCGCGGATAGCCCGCCGCGTTCGCATGGGAAGGCCGGGTGGAGGCTTGAGTTCGTCCCCTGAATTCGACAGCCTCCACCCCCACGTCCTTCGATTTCTGCATTAGTTCGATTTCTGCATTAGAATGACCTCGTGACCGATCGCATTCTGCTGATTGAAGACGACCGACGGCTGGCCGAGATGATTGCCAATTATCTCGGGGAAGCCGGATTCCAGACCGCCATTGCACCTACTGGCGGTAGCGGCATTGCCCTGCATGACCGCGAGCCGTTCGACGTTCTCATCCTCGATCTGATGCTGCCAGATATGGACGGGCTCGACGTCTGCCGGCGCATCCGCGACAAATCGCAAACACCAATTCTGATGCTGACCGCGCGCGGCGACGCCATGGATCGCGTGGTCGGCCTTGAGATGGGCGCCGACGACTATCTACCGAAACCGTTCGAACCACGCGAACTGCTCGCACGTTTGCGAGCTTTGCTTCGGCGCGCAAGGACCGATCGCAAATCCGACATCATGCGCTTCGGCCGACTCGAGATCGATACGGCCGCGCGTCAGGTGCGTCTTGAGGGCGATGAGCGGCCGCTCACCAGCTACCAGTTCGCGTTGCTGCTGGCGCTTGCGGAGAATGCTGGTCGTGTCCTCACCCGCGACACGATCATGAACCTGTTGAAGAGTGAAACGCTCGAAGCCTTCGATCGCTCGATCGATGTGCACATCTCGCGTATTCGCGCCGCCATCGAAGAGGATCCGAAGAAGCCCAAACGCGTCATCACCGTGCGCGGCGCGGGCTACGTCTTCGCCAAGGCGCAGGATTAGCGCATGACGCAGCGGAATGATCCGAGTGCAAGAATGAGCCGACTGCGGATATGCCTTTCAATCGAAGCGCCCATTCGAGCGCACGCATGAAGCGGCTCTATCAGAAGATCTACATCACCATTGTGGTAACACTGCTGCTCGTCGTTGCAGTCGCGGGCGCCATCTGGCGTTTTGGCGCACAGCCGGGGGCGTTTACCGAAGGCTTTGAAGTCGCCGGAGAACTCGCAGCAGCAGCCCTGCCGCCAGCCAGTGCGCCGGCCGTCGAACAGCAGGAGGCGATCGAACGGCTCGCCAAACGTCTCAAAATCGACCTGACATTGTTCGATGAGACGTTGCGCCCGCTGGCGCGCTGGGGGCGCCCGCTTCCACCCCCGACACGAAGCCGAGGCGGCTGGATCTATGGTCCCGGCGGGCCGGCCTTCGCCCTGCAATTGCCGGATCAACGCTGGATCGTCGCCGGTGCACCGCCGCGCCATGCTCACCCGGCCCTTGGACTGGTGATGGTCCTTGGCGCGATTGCGCTGGTGATCGCGCTTTGCGCATTTCCCGTCGTGCGTGGACTGACGCGCCGTCTTGAACGGCTTCAGGAGGGCGTGGAAACGCTCGGCTCGGGCGATCTATCGGCCCGTGTGAAAGTCGAAGGCCGGGACGAGGTGGCGCGGCTGGCTAAAAGCTTCAATCAGTCGGCTGAGCGGATCGAAGAACTCGTCAACGCCCACCGGCTGCTACTGGCGCATGCCTCGCATGAAATCCGCACGCCACTATCGCGCATCCGCCTCGGCATCGAACTGATGCAGAAGAATGCCGATCCGAAATACAAGGCGGCGCTGGAACAGGACATCGCCGAACTCGACGGGCTGGTTGACGACATTCTTCTCGCCAGTCGCCTCGATATGGCGCGCGACCTCTCCAACTCGGAACCGGTCGATCTGCTCGCGCTCGCAGCAGAAGAAGCGTCGCACTATGACGATTGCCATGTCGGAGGCGACGCCGTCACCATCGCCGGCGACGCACGGTTGCTGCGTCAGCTGATCCGCAATCTGCTCGACAACGCCGCACGGCACGGCAAGCCACCGGTCAATGTTGCGGTACGCAGCGATAACAAGACCGCGTATCTGGACATCATCGATTCCGGTCCTGGAATTCCAATGGCGGAGAGAGAACGGGTCTTCATTCCGTTCTATCGGCTGTCGGGCGAGACCAAGGGATCGGGGCTTGGCCTGTCGATCGCACGCCAGATTGCGCGCCTACATGGCGGCGACATCGTCATCGGACCACAAGGCGGTCAAGACAGCTGCATTCGCGTTACGCTTCCCGTAAAAATTTGAGAGCGCCCTTATTAGCATCCGCGCGGAACGCGCCGTGGACAATCCGCGTTCCTCCGACAAGGGGGAGGTTATGAATTTGCTCGTCAAGCGACCAATGGGACAACCTAAATCGCCGCACGCGGCGGGTTCAGGATGAAAGGGAAGTATGCCATGCAAATCAGTGAATGCATGACGACCAGTGTCAAGATCGCCAGTCCCGACCAGACGATCGCCCAGGCAGCGCGCATGATGCAGGAGCTCGATGCCGGTGTCCTGCCCGTCAGCGAAGGCGACAGGCTGATTGGCATGATCACAGACCGTGATATTGCCATCCGTGCAGTCGGCGAAGGCAAGTCGCCGGACACGCCGATTCGCGACGTGATGAGTCGCGAGGTCATGTATTGCTACGAGGACGACGAGGCCGACGCGGTGGCCCAGAACATGGCGGACATCAAGGTCCGCAGGCTGCCGGTGCTCAATCACGAGAAGCGACTTGTCGGCATTGTGTCGCTCGGCGATATGGCAGTGATCGACGGCCCCGACCATGCCGGCGAGGCGCTTTGCGGGATTTCCGAACCCGGCGGCGCACATTCGCAATCGCGCGGCAGCCAGGCGGCGATGCTGTAGGCCGGCTGCCGGTCAGGTTTGGTACATCTCCCCGTCCGCCCTTCCTGACGGAAAAGCGGACGGCACGAGATGATGCTCCGGCATTTGCGGGGAAACGCGGGTGATATAGCGTTTCCGCCATGCAGGCTGGGATTCGCAGTCCATTCGTCACGATCGTGTGTCTTGGCATCGCCCAGATTCTTGCCTGGGGATCGTCATTCTACTTTCCCGCCGTTCTCGCAGCACCGATCGTTGCCGATACCGGATGGCCGTTGTCGTGGGTGGTCGGCGGCGTGTCGATCGGATTGCTGGTCGGCGGGCTGATTTCACCGCAGGTCGGCAGGCTGATCGAACGCCACGGCGGAAGGCCGATCATCGCCGCAAGTTCGGTGCTGTTCGCTTGCGGACTGGCCGGCATCGGCCTCTCTCCATCATTGCCGTTCTATCTCGCAGCCTGGGTCGTGGTCGGACTCGGCATGGGAACCGGCCTGTACGATGCGGTATTCGCCGCGCTCGGCAAACTTTATGGTCAGGCGGCGCGCGGGCCGATCACGAACCTTACATTGTTCGGAGGCTTTGCATCGACGGTCTGCTGGCCCCTGAGCGCCTTCCTGGTCGAAAGCGTCGGCTGGCGCAGCACATGCTTCGTCTATGCGGCGCTGCATCTGCTCGTGGCGTTGCCATTACAAGTCGTTGCGATGGGAAAGCCCGAAATGCCGGAAACAATGAGCAACGTCCCAGCAAGCCATGCGACCGTCGAACCGGAGCAGATCGCGCGACGCGAAACATCCGTTCTGATGCTGCTGGCGCTGATCCTATCGATCGCTGCCGGCATCGGCTCAATCGTTGTCGTGCATCTACTGATTTTCCTGCAGGCACGCGGGATGGACTTTGCCGCCGCGGTCGCGCTCGGCACATTGTTCGGTCCGGCGCAGGTCGGCGCGCGCGTATTCGAAAGTCTGTTCGGCCGGCGTTATCATCCGATCTGGACGCTCGCGGCCTCGGTCACGCTGATGGCGATCGGGTTGTTGATGCTCATGACGAGCTGGCATGTCGTTGCGCTCGCCGTCATTCTCTATGCTGCGGGCTATGGCATCTCGTGGATCGCACGCGGGACGCTGCCGCTCGCCTTGTTCGGCGCCGCCCGTTTCCCGCGCCTGATGGGAAAGATCGCGCTGCCGAGTCTGATCGTACAGGCACTTGCACCGGCTGCCGGCGCACTGGCGATTGAGCGCTACGGCACGTCCGCCACCATCGCTGTCCTCGCGGTCTTCGCCATTATTAATGTGATGTTGATGATCGCCTTGTCTTTGCGAACGCGCTCGGGTGAAGTTCGATCATGAAACCGTCACCGCAGCCGCGCTCAGCCTACTGCCATTTCCGCATCATCCCGACGCGATGGATGGACAATGATGTTTACGGGCACGTGAACAACGTGACTCATTACTCGTATTTCGACACCATCGTGAACGGCTACCTCATCGAGCATGGCGCGCTCGACATCGCAGAAAGCACCGTGATCGGCCTCGTGGTCGAAACGCAATGCAACTACTTCAAGCCGATTGCATTTCCCGACACGATCACCGGCGGCTTGCGCGTCGCGCATTGCGGGACGTCGAGTGTTCGCTACGAAATTGGCCTGTTCCGGGAAGACGACGAAATGGCATGTGCACAGGGCCATTTCGTTCATGTGTATGTGGATCGGATGACAAGCAAGCCTGTGTCGTTGCCGGAACCGTTACAGCGGGCACTGGCAAATCTGACGCTTCAGAACACCATTCCAGGATCCACGTAAAACGCGTTGGCGGCGCGACAGTCACAGTCATTGCAAATTGACACGATTCGATCACCATGGCGCGCGGGAGCCACCAACCCTGAGCGCGTAAGGTCTATTATCATGAGCGCGGATGTCATCGTCGGCGAAGCACGGCTGAAACCACACCGGCTGCGCGCCGCCATCTTGGGCGAAGTGCATGCACGCCCTTTCACCGCACTGTCGACGCCGGCACGGGTTCTCCATTTCGCGTTTGATACAGTCGGCGATCAGGCGCAGGCTGACCGCAATGCTCTGGCGGAGCTCTGTGTCGGCCGCGGCGTGCAGCCGCCCGGCCCTACGGACAAGCACCTGCATGTTTCATTCGGCAGCACCACACTGCGCTGGGAACAGCATTCGGAATTCACCACCTACACCTGGGAGCTGCCAGCCGACCCGGTTGCCTCCCCGTTCCATCCTCCGGCATCTTCACTGGCATCGCCGATGAATACGGTGCCACAGCCGGGCCCACTCCTGGTCGCCGTCGACCTGCATCTGCTGACCGATACACCCGGCCGTTACACGGTCGAGCAACTGTTCAATCGCGCCAGCCTTGCAGTGGCCGAGAATTCGGACGGCACCGCACTCTATGCGACCGACTTCCAGACCGACGCGGACGGCTTCATCCGCATCCTGGTGCTTGACCGCGGCCTCGGACGGGAACGTGCCGGCGCTCTGGTTCAGCGAATCCTGGAGCTTGAAACCTATCGCACGCTGGCCCTGCTCGGCCTACCGAAGGCACAGGAACTGGCGCCGTCGATCAACCGGATTGAACGACGGCTCGCCCAGCTCACCGGCGATTTGCGGGGCGACGCTGCGCTGGCTGACAACAGCCGCATGCTCGATGAGCTCACCGCGCTCGCCGCCGAACTGGAAGCGGGCGCAGCCGCCAGCCTGTTCCGCTTTGGCGCAAGCCGCGCCTATGACGAGATTGTACAGACCCGGCTGAAAATCATCGGCGAGCGTAAAGTCGGCGGCCTGCCGACCTGGTCATCCTTCCTCGCCCGCCGGATGGCGCCTGCGATCCGCACCTGCGCCACAGTGGAGGAGCGTCAGGCCAATCTCTCGCGCAAGCTCGCGCGTGCGGCGAACCTGCTACGCACGCGTGTCGACGTCGAGCTCGAGCAGCAGAACCAGGACCTGCTGAAGTCGATGAACGCCCGCACGCGCCTGCAATTGCGCCTGCAGGCGACGGTGGAAGGATTGTCAGTCGCGGCCATCAGTTACTATGTGGTAGGCCTGTTTGGCTATGTCGTGAAAGGCGCGCACGATGCCGGATGGCCGATCGAACCGACCCTGACGACAGCGGCGTTCGTGCCGGTAGCCGTGCTCTCGATCTGGTGGGTGGTGCGGCGAATTCGCAGCCGGCATATTGGGAAGGAAGTGTGAGCCCGTCACTCCTATACGACTTGCAAGATGCCCCTCACCCGGCTCGGCCTTTAGGCTTCGCCACCCTCTCCCCATAAGAATGGGGAGAGGAAGAAAAACTACATAGGCGGCGTCAGTCCATCCTTGCCGACATTCACGCGCGCGGCGGTGTAGGTGCCATCCACCTGCGGGATCGCCGCAACGATGAATATCTTTGCTCCCGGTCTCAAATCGGCAGCGCCACCTGGAACGTACGTAACGATCGGCGCTTCCTTCGGCACGACGATCTTCTTCTCGCCGTCCTTGTATTTCACGGTGATGGTCTGACCATCGACACCGGCCACGGTATCCATCACCGTTGCATTGGTCATGGTGCTTTGCGGCTGCACGTCCCATGGGAAATGCCCTTCGGCGACACCGCGCATCGTTTCCGGAAAGATATGAACATGCAGTGCACGCTGACTGCCATCCGGCTGCGGCATGGCGGACACGCCGATATAAGAGTTCGGCTTGATCTCGGCGATGCCGATCGGAACGATGCCGGCGACGCTGACATTGTCTGGCATCCTGATCTTCAACTCCGCGCCATCGCGCGACTTCACCGTCATCATCGATCCGTCGATCGCAACAATCTCACCGCGCACGCGGATCGGCTTGTCCTGTGCGAAGCCGCTACCGGCAAGCAACCCCGCCAAAGCAGAAACGACTAGGGTGGAAAGAAGCAAGGATTTAATGCGAGCGATCATGACGCCCTCCCTGGACGCCGATGCATGACGGCATCGCGCGTGCCGGGAGAACACCGCACCGAAGGCGCTATTCCATCAATAATACCCCGGCGTCGCGCCGCCATCGACCGGAATCGCGGCGCCCTGAATGTGCCGCCCCTTTTTGCCGCATAGAAACAGCGTGAGGTCGGCGATGTCGGACGGCTCGCCCATTCGCTTGATGCCATCATGGGCGATCGCCCGCGCGCTGATTTCCTCAACCGTTTTACCGGCAGCCGTCGCACGCTGCGCGAACAGGTCCTGCACGCGGTCGGTCGCCGTCAGGCCCGGATGGATGATATTGACATTGACGCCCTCCTTCATGCCGAGGTGCGACAGCCCCTTGCTGAAGTTCGCCATCGCCGCGTTGCACGAGCCGCCCATCAGGAAGTCAGCACTCGGCGTACGCGCCGCGCCACCACCGATATTGACGACGCAACCTTGAGCGTCCTTGAGCATCGGCCAGAACAAACGCGACAGCCGTACGCACCCAAAGAATTTTAGCGCAAAGCCATCGAGCCAACTTTCATCGCTGAGTTCCAGAAAGTTGCCGGCTTTGGTCGCGCCGGCATTGTTGATGAGGATGTCGCAGCGGCGGAGTCCCTTTTTCACAAGCGCGTACAGCTTTTCGCAATCGGAAAGCTTGCGAAGATCGAGCGCCGCCGTGACTGGAACCGGCCCGCCGGTCGCCGCGATCGCCGCAGCGGCCTCTGACAGGTGCTTTTCCGATGTCGACGCAATCACCGTCTGCGCACCTTCGCGGGCGAAGGCTTCGGCAATGCCACGTCCGATCCCGCGGCTGCCGCCAGTGATGACGACGACTTTGTCTTTGAACTCGGCCATTGCAGTCTCCCGTCATTGCGAAATGCCGGATCCGGAACTCAATTGAAATTGTTATGTGTCGCTGGATTTCGGATAAGCGGACTTACGCCGCGCGCCCCGGATTGACATTCATCAAAGCCCATCCTCGACGCCGTTGCGCAGCGTACCGATTTCCGGAACCATCACTTCGATCACGTCGCCGGGCTTCAGCCATTTCGGCGGATCGAAGCGTGCGCCAGCCCCCGTCGGCGTACCGGTGACGATCATGTCGCCGGGCTTCAGCGTGGTGAAGGTCGTGATGTAGGCCAGCAACGCGCCGTAATCGAAGATCATGTTAGCCGTGGTATCGTCCTGCCGCGTCTCGCCATTCACCGTCGTGGTGAGATGCAACGGCTTGCCGTATTCGATCTCGTCGGCTGTCACCAGCCAGGGACCGATTGAGCCAGAGCGATCGCAGTTCTAGCCCTGCGTGACGTTGAATTTGGCGTGCCGCACCCAATCGCGGATCGTGCCTTCGTTGCACAGCGTGTAGCCGATGATGTGCTCGGCGGCCTGCTCGGGCGTGATGCGGTGGCACTCCTTGCCGATGACAATCACGATCTCGCCCTCGTAATCGAGCTGCGGCGATTCCGGTGGACGGATCAGCGGCTGATCATGCCCGACAAACGATCCCGGCATACGGAAGAACATGCTGGGATATTTCGGCTTCTCAGAACCGTCCTTGTATTCCTCGTTGCGGTTGCCGTAGTTGACACCGATGCAGAGGATCTTTTCCGGCGCGATGACCGGCGGCTGCAATTGCACCTCGGCCAGCGAAAAGTCCGGCCGCACGTCAGTTACGGCCGCTCGGACCTCATCCAATGCATGCGCACGCAAGGCATCGAGCAACGTGTGAAAACGTGGCAGGCGCGGACGGATATCGATAATACCGTCGCCCACGACAGCACCGTAGCCGGGGCGGCCACGAAGCGTAAAACTTGCTATTTTCATTCTGCGATTTCGCTCATGAACGGATGAGTGTCAAAACACCACAGAACATCGGGGCGCTATTCTCCGGCGGCAGGGGTGGGAGGGAGCCCTTCTTGGGATTGTCCGCTGTGGCATAGGTTTCATATTCCGGCAGGAACGGCTTGATCGACAAGCGGCAATTCCCTTAGGTAGAATCAAGCAAACTAAGCCAGCTATTCGCGGCGTCAATGTTCATGGCATTTTTCATTGTCCTGGATCAAAGACAGGCCGCGGTTCATTTGGCAATTGGGAGTGAAATATGCCGCATGTGATCGTGGAATATTCGGCCAATCTGGATGAGACCCTTGATGTCGAGGCGTTATTGGGTGCACTGCACCAAGCGGTCATCGATACCGGACTTGCCGATGTCGCCGCGCTGCGGACGCGCGCCGCGCGTCGAGACCATTATTGCATCGCTGACCGCGACCCGAAGAACGGTTTCGTTCAGATTATTGTCCGGATGCGCGAGGGCCGTCCAAAGGAAGCGCTGCAAAAGCTCGGTGAAACCGTCATGGCGGCGGCGGAAAAGTCGCTGGAGCAGGCCTTTGCGGCACAGCGTGTGGCGCTGACACTGGAGATCCATGAGATTACTCAGTTGACGTTCCGCCGCAATACCATTCGCACGTCGGAAAAGGCCGCGTGACAAAAGTCTATTAATACCGGCAAACGTCGGCTTCGGCTGAGGATTCATAGCCGGGTGATTGGAGGAAGCGATGCCTGTCCGCAAACCAAATTTCTCGCCACCGTTCAACATCGTGCGGGCCAGCCATGTCGAATTCGACGTGAGGGATCTCGCACGGTCGCGCGCCTTCTATGTCGATTGCCTCGGCTATCTCGTCACCGACGAAGACAAGGACGCGATCTATCTGCGCGCGGTGGAAGAGCGCAATCATCATTCGATCGTGCTGCGCAAAGCAAACGATGCCACTGTGCCGGCGCTGGGCTTCAAGGTCGCCAGCGAAGAGGATCTCGATCGCGCCGCCTTCTGGTTTGCGCACAAGGGTTTTCCGACCTCATTCCCCGAACTGCCGCATCAGGGGCGCACGCTGCGCACCTGCGACATGTTCGGCATGCCGCTCGATTTCTATTTCCGGATGGAACAGCCCGACTGCATGTTGCGCAAATATGCCGAATACAAAGGCGCGCGCATCCAGCGCATCGACCACATCAATTGTTTCACGCCGGATGTTCAGGCGTCATACGATTTCTACACCGAACTCGGCTTCCGCCTGACGGAATACACCGAGACCGACGGCGAAAACGGACAGCTCTGGGCGGTGTGGATGCATCGCAAGGGCAATGTGCACGATCTCGCTTTCACCAACGGCCGCGGCCCGCGCCTGCATCATATCGGTGTGTGGACCGCGAGTTCGCTCGATATCCTGCACATCTGCGACGTGATGGCGTCATCCGGGTTCCTGCCCAACATGGAGCGCGGTCCAGGCCGGCATGGCATCTCGAATGCGTTCTTCCTCTATATCCGCGATCCGGACAATCACCGCGTCGAGCTGTTCACGTCGGATTATCTCACCGTCGATCCCGATCACGAACCGCTGCGCTGGTCGCTGCAGGACCCACAGCGGCAGACGCTATGGGGCCATCCGGCGCCGAAGTCCTGGTTCGAAGAGGGCTCGGTCTTCACCGAAGTGCCGGTGCGCGAGCCTGTGCTGGAAGCGCAACCGATCGTGGCGCGATAAAAATATTACCGTCCTCGTACAGGCGAGGACCTATAACCACTGCTGTGGATATGGCCCCCGCTTTCGCGGGGGCAACCAGATCGGGGCGGCTACATCCCCTTGACGATGCTTTCGGTCATCTTCTTGGCGTCGCCGAGCAGCATCATGGTGTTGTCGCGATAGAACAGCGGGTTGTCGATGCCGGCATAGCCCGATGCCAGCGAGCGCTTGATGAACATC
>JAFAFP010000065.1 GCA_023423415.1 Pseudomonadota bacterium
ATCTATGGAGCAAGAAGAAAGGGAATAAAACTTGTAGTTATTCCTAAGGCAAATGAAAAAGAAATTCCATTAGATTTAAATGATATAGAAGTTAAAGCTATAAGTACAATTGAAGAGTTAATGGATATAGTATTTGAAAAATAAAGATTTGTAATTTAAATGCTGATAATATTATTTTGAATTCACTTGGTGTTAATAAAAGCAAGCAATCAATATAATACTTATCAGCTTTTTTCTAGAAAAAATTTTTGATATAATATAATTATTATGAAAAGGAAGGAGGTTACAAATTGGATACACCAATAATGAGAAGCTTGCCTCAAAGCTTAGAAGCAGAACAATCTGTTATTGGAGCAATGATAATAGATAAAAGTGCAATAGCTAAGGCTTTAGAAAAGTTAAAAGAGGAAGATTTTTATAGAGATGGCCATAAGGTTATATTTAAAGCAATTAGAGAAATGTTTTCTAAGGATATGGCTGTTGATCTTGTAACCTTGTTAGAATATTTAAAATCAACAGATATGCTAGAAAAAGCAGGCGGAGTAACTTATATTTCAGAAGTAAGTTCATCTATAATTACAACAGCAAACTTAGAAGCATATATCTCAATAGTAGAAGATAAATCAACTTTAAGAAAGCTAATTAAATCTGCAACTAGCATAATAGAGGAAAGTTATAATAAGCAAGACAAGGTAGATGAAGTTTTAGATTTAGCTCAAAAGAAAATCTTTGATTTAGCAGAAAAACAAGGCTCTAATGATTATGAGCCATTAGCAAATGTATTAGAAAGAGGTTTCTTAGAAATTGAGAGACTATTCAACAATAAAGGATCTATAACTGGAGTAGGATCAGGAATAAGGGATTTAGATGCGAAGACATCAGGATTCCAAAAGGGTGATATGGTACTTATTGCAGCTAGACCTTCCATGGGAAAAACAACATTTTCATTAAATATTGCAGAAAATGCTGCATTAAGAGAAGGAAAGAGTGTAGTAATTTTTTCTCTGGAAATGTCAAAGGAGCAATTAGCATATAAATTGCTATGCTCAGAAGCAAATGTAGATATGTTAAAGCTTAGAACTGGTAACTTAGATGATGATGACTGGGAGAGAATTGCAAGAGCTACAGGTCCTTTATCTAAGGCTAGAATATACATAGATGATACAGCAGGTCTTAGCGTAATGGAAATGAGATCAAAATGTAGAAAAATAAAAATGGAGCATGGAATAGATATGATATTAATTGACTATCTTCAATTAATGAGTGGTAGTTCAGGCAGTGAAAGTAGACAACAAGAAGTTTCAGAAATATCTAGATCTATAAAGGCTTTAGCAAAGGAAATGGAATGTCCTGTTATAGCTTTGTCACAGTTATCTCGTGCTCCAGAACAAAGAGCAGACCATAGACCAATGTTATCTGACTTAAGAGAATCAGGGTCTATTGAGCAGGATGCCGATGTTGTTATGTTCTTATATAGAGATGAATATTATAATAAAGAAACTGAAGAAAAGAATATTGGTGAATGTATTATAGCTAAGCAAAGAAACGGCCCAGTTGGAACAGTTAAAATGGCATGGATTGGAGCTCACTCTAAATTTGCAGATTTAGATTTAGTTCATACAGAATAAAATGAAGAGGTGTGAATTTTTATGATAAATAAGATAATTGGTTTTATAGGATGCGGAAACATGGGGAAAGCTATGTTAGGATCACTTATAAGTAGTGGAGAAATAAAAAAAGAAAATATAATTGTTTCAGCTAAAACAGAAGCATCTAAAGAAGCGCTAGAGAAAGAATTTGAAGTAAAAGCAACTAATGATAATAAAGAAGTAGCAGCAAAAGCCAATATTATATTTTTAGCAGTGAAGCCTCACTTCTTTCAGGAAGTTATAGCAGAAATCAGAGATGTAGTAAGCAAGGAAGCAATAATTGTATCTATTGCAGCTGGTGTTACTATTGAGCAAATAGAAGAGTATTTTGGATTTGAGGTAAAATTAATAAGGACTATGCCTAATACACCAGCTTTAGTTGGTGAAGGTATGTCAGCTATATGTAAGAATAAAAATATTCATAAGGAAGAACTAGAAGAAGTTTGTTCTTTATTTAATTATTTTGGTAAATATGAATTATTAGAAGAAAAAGATTTCCATGCCTTTATTGCTCTATGTGGATCATCACCAGCATATGTATTTATGTTTATAGAAGCAATGGCTGATGCAGGAGTTAAACTAGGAATACCAAGGGCTAAGGCATATAAGCTAGCAGAACAAAGCATATTAGGATCTGCTAAATTAGCATTAGAGACAGGAAAGCATCCAGGAGAACTTAAGGATTCTGTTTGCTCACCAGGAGGAACAACTATTGATGCAGTTTTAGAGCTTGAGAGGAATGGCTTTAGAAATGCAGTCATCAGTGCTGTAGAAAAGTGTGCAGAGAAATCAAAAACAATGTAATGAGTTAGTGCTATCTAGCTCATTTTTTTATTTAGGGCAGTAAAAATGTAAAGTTCGTGAAAACAAAAGAAAAATTTAATATTTAAAATAAAAGTATAAAATTAACACGTATATAAACAATGCCTAACGAATTATAATTTTTCAAAGCAAATAAATATTCGCAAAAATCTTGAAAGTTTATAATTACTTTGATAGTATGGATAGGTAAGAGATTATTAAAAAGTTATAAAATAAGGCAATATTTTTAAAAGGGAGGCAGATGTTATGTCAGCATTTATTGTTTTAGGAGCTCAATGGGGCGACGAAGGAAAAGGAAAAATGACAGATTATTTAGCAGAAGAGGCTGAAGTAATAGTCAGATATCAAGGTGGAAATAATGCAGGGCATACTGTAGAAGTTGAAGATAGGCAATATAAACTTCATTTAATACCTTCAGGAATATTACATGATGAAAAATTAAATGTAATAGGTAATGGAGTAGTAGTAGATCCAGTAGCTTTATTTGATGAAATAGAATATCTAGAAAAAGAAGGCGTAAGAGTAACACCAGAAAAATTAGTTATAAGTGATAGAGCTCACATAATAATGCCATACCATAAGGTTCTAGATAAACTAAAAGAACTTGCAAGAGGAAAGAATGATATAGGAACAACAGGAAAAGGAATAGGTCCTTGTTATACTGATAAGTTTGAAAGATGCGGTATAAGAG
>JAFAFP010000095.1 GCA_023423415.1 Pseudomonadota bacterium
GCCGTAACCTGAAGACCCTTCCCACGACGTTCGCGCCGGCAGCGTCTCGCCCTTCATGACGACAGAGAGATTCCCCGAGCTAGGCTCTTCGCCGATTTCGACATCGTAAAGCACGATCGCATAAGAACCGATGACGGCGCGGTCAGCAACTGCCACGCCGCCGACTTTCATGACGCGATCTTCGAACAGGTGGGGTTGCAAGCCTGAATATTCGTTGAGCGCGACCTCGTCGCCGATCCGCACGAGATCATGTTCGGCAATATCGGTCGCGTCGGGGCCAGCTTTGTGAAGCGCCTGGGAGCGACAAGCAGTTCTGCGCCGTCGGCAAATGCACTCCACATAGTTTCGATGGACATGTCGAAAGCGATGCTGAAGCCGCCGAACACCCGTTCGCTGTCCTCAGTGGCAGGATTGCACCTTCGGACCGCAGGAAGTGGCAGGCGCTTGCCTCGGTAAGACGCGAGAATGCCGGCGCGGCGTCACGGCGAAAGGGCCAGATCGATGGCTACCTCGCAATGAATCCGTGTCGTATCGAAGACGGGCACCGCCACATTGCCCTGGTTGAGTAGCATGCATACTTCCGTGCAGCCAAGGATCACGCTGTCAGCCCCGACCTCCACCAGACGCTGGGCAACGTCTTCGAATTTCGAACGGCTCTCGTCCTCGATGATGTCCATGCAGAGCTCATCATAGATGATGCGATGCACCTCTGCCCGGTCATTTTCGTCTGGAATAATTGGGTGAAGTGATGCTTCGACAAGCCGGTCACGATAGAAGCTTTGCTCCATCGTAAAGGCGGTGGCGATCAGCCCCGGGCGACTGAGCCCGGCGGTTGAAATGCGTTGCGCGGTGGCAGCAGCGATGTGCAGTAACGGAATGGTCACGTCAGCCATCATCGCCGATGCGACCTTATGCATCGTGTTCGTCGCCAGCAGGATGAAGTCTGCACCGCCCTTTTCCAGCCCCTTCGCCTCGGCATTGAGAATGGAGGCCGCAGCATCCCATTGTCCGAGCGCCTGCAGCGCCTCAATCTTCGCAAAATCGAGAGAGCGGATCAAAAGCTCGGGCGAATGAAGGCCGCCGAGGCGATCACGGGTGATCTCGCACAGCGTCCGATAATAGATCTGGGTCGATGCGGCCGACATGCCGCCGAGAATTCCGATGGTTTTCATGATCTCATCACCATCCAAGCGACAACATTATCTGTGCGTCACTTCGCGCCCGTTGATCTGCCGAGGCCCAGCAGATGATAAAAGGCAATCGCGCCGATCGTCGCCGTGCCGATACCGTCAAGCGTGAAGCCGGCGACGTTGAGCTTGAAGTTGCCGGCACCGAGAACAAGCGCGATACCGACGGTGATAAGGTTGCGTGGCTCGGAAAAATCGACCTTGTTTTCAACCCAGATGCGTCCCGCAGTCGCGGCAATCAGACCGAAAACGACAACGGACAGCCCGCCGATAACGGGTCCCGGTATTGTCTGGATCAGCGCACCGAACTTCGGTGAGAAACCGAGGAGGATGGCGACCAGTGCCGCAACAACGAACACGAGCGTCGAGAAAATGCGGGTGATCGCCATGACGCCCATGTTTTCGGCATAAGTCGTCATGCCGGTTCCGCCGAAGGCGCCGGAAAACATCGTCGCTAGACCATCACCGATAAAGGCGCGCCCGAGATAACGGTCGAGGTTCTGGCCGGTCATTGCGCCGATCGCTTTGATATGCCCCAGATTTTCTGCAACAAGGATAACGACCACGGGCGCAATCAGCGTGATGGCGGATGCGGAAAACACCGGAGCGGTGAAAGTCGGCAGACCGAACCATGATGCAGCTGCGACGCCGCTAAAGTCGACGGGTTTGCCGAGACCGAGGCCGTTTGCCACCACGAGATAGGCGATATAGGCAATGGCACCACCCAGGAGGATCGGCAGGCGGCGCGCCATGCCGGGCGCATAGACGGCAATGGCACCGACTGATGCGACAGTCAGGATCGCAATCCAACGCGAGAGCTGGTCGCCATCGGGATTACCGAGACCGGAGCCGGAAGCGCTGGCAATCGCAATAGGCGCGAGAACGAGGCCAATCGCCGCGACGATCGCGCCCGTCAAAACCGGCGGCATCAGTTTCTCGATCCAGTTGTGTCCGGCAATCATGACGATAACGCCGATCAACGCATAGAGCACACCTGCTGCGATGATGCCGCCGAGCGCCAGGGCAATATTCGGGCTCGCGGCACCGGCAGCGGCACCCGTTGCAACAAGCACGGGCCCGATAAACGCGAAGGACGACCCAAGATAGCTTGGAACGCGACCGCCAACGGCGATGAAGAAGATCAGCGTCGAGATACCGGAAAACAGGATCGAGACGTTGGGGTCGAAACCCATGATCAGCGGGGCAAGAACCGTAGAACCGAACATCGCAACGACGTGCTGCAGGCCAAGCACAGCCGTCTGTCCGGCAGGCAACCGCTCATCGGGCAGGATGCGCCCTTCGGTTTTCAGTCTCCAACGCGGAAAATATCCACCCGTATCGCTCATTCTCGTCCCCCAGGAAACAACCGGCAGGCATGCGCGAGGCTCCTCCCCTGGATTCGCCGCCTCACAGGACGTCTGCCGTTTAATGACATACCGCTTGCGCACGAAGCCGAATCGGTTGCCAGCGCATTATTGTCAGGTACAGCGGTTCACCCCGACTGTCATCCGCTCCGGCCGGTTTTCCAGATGTCAGTGTTTTGTCAGCCAACACGCCGCACGTGGTCGCTCTCCGGTTGCTGGGTAGGCGGTGTGTATCGAAGCGTATTTTTTGCGCGATAAAGCGCCTCATCGGCATTTCGAAA